>CAYXXQ010000038.1:0-1741 GCA_964469075.1 uncultured Rhodobacter sp. | reverse complement strand
AAAAGCGTCATATGCACCTGATCAAATTCAGTGCGGGTGATTGCGCCGGCATCCATTTTCAAGGCTGAACAAGCCGACGTCAGCAAGGCCTGAAAGCGTTGTTCGACGCACATATCGGGTGCCATGAAGGCGTGGGAAATCGACTCCCGCAGGGCATTGTGCCGTCGGGCTTTTTCATGCGCCGCCTCAAGATCGCGGTAAAGCGCTTCCGAGGTCAGAAGCGACGCGCGCAACAGCACCTCGTCCGTCACGCAAACCGCCAGATCGTTCATCAGTTCCAGGTCTTCTGGCCGCCAATCCCGCGCTTTATCATCAATTGCGCAAAGGGCGCCCAATGCCTGACCGTTGGGGCCAAAAATGGGCACGCCAATATAGGCGATCACGTTCAGATCACGTATCGCCAGATTGTCCTTCACCAGTGGATGGCTCGGGGCATGCGACACCACCAACGGCTTGGCATCGCGTTTGACATGCTGGCAGAACGAGTGGCTAAGCGGGGTCTGGCGTTTGCTGGTCCAGGGTTCCGGCAGGCCAAGAAGGCTTTTGAAATACTGGCGGTTTTTAACCTCTTCCACGATCGAGACCAGCGCGACCGGGGTGTTCAACAACTTGGCTGTCAAGCGCGTCACGGTATCATATGCGGCCTCAAACGAGGGGTCTGTCAGGCCAAGGTCAGACAGGGTAAATGTTGACTTCTTCACGCTGTGATGTCGGGTATCGTATAGACTTGACTGCAAAACCGCCTCCCAGATAGTGGCCCAGCAATTCTTGGCCCATTGCCTGTAAACATCCAATTAATCGCAGGCGAAATTTCAAGACGTTGCTGATGCTGCACGCAAATGCTTGCCCCGGTTAGGGTTTTCCGCCAAAGTTTTGCAGTAGGGGAAGCAATGTGACGACGCCAAACGACAGTATTTTTCAAGCCATCGACGCGCGGCGCGATCAGTTGATCACGCTGACGCAGGAACTGATTCGTATTCCGACGCTGAACCCGCCGGGTGCGAATTACCGCCAGATTTGCGATTATCTGGCCAGCCGATTGCGCGCATCCGGTTTTCAGGTCGCGCTGGTCCGCGCCCATGACACGCCCGGTGACAGTGACGCCTATCCGCGCTGGAACCTTGTCGCCCGGCATGAGGGGCAGGGGGGTGGAGACTGCGTGCATTTCAACTCCCACCACGACGTGGTTGAGGTTGGCAATGGCTGGAGTTTTGATCCTTTCGCCGCGACCTTACAGGATGGACGGATTTACGGCCGTGGCACCTGCGATATGAAAGGCGGGCTGGCGGCGTCGATCATCGCGGCTGAAGCGTTTATCGAAACCTGTCCTGAGTATCGCGGCGCGGTCGAAATATCCGCCACTGCGGACGAGGAATCCGGTGGTTTCGGCGGCGTCGCCTATCTGGCCGAGCAGGGCTATTTCAACCCCGACCGGGTGCAGCATGTGATCATCCCCGAACCCCTGAACAAAGACCGGATCTGCCTTGGCCATCGCGGCGTCTGGTGGGCGGAAATCGAGACCAAAGGGCGAATCGCACATGGCTCGATGCCGTTTCTGGGCGATTGCGCCGTGCGCCATATGGGGGCCGTGATTGCCGAGATGGAGGAAACCCTGTTCCCGCTTCTGGCCAGCAAACGCACCGAAATGCCGGTCGTGCCCGACGGCGCGAAGCAGTCGACCCTGAACATCAACTCGATCCACGGCGGGGAGCCGGTGCAGGCGGCCAGCTATACCGGCCTG
>CAYXXQ010000037.1:0-16275 GCA_964469075.1 uncultured Rhodobacter sp. | reverse complement strand
GCCGGGATCGCGGAACCGCACCTCCGCCTTGGCGGGGTGGACGTTGACATCGACCAGCGTCGGTTCACATTCCAAAAACAGCGCCACTGCCGGGTGGCGATCCCGGCTCAGGAAGTCGGAATACGCGCCGCGCAACGCGCCGATCAGCAGTTTGTCACGCACCGGGCGGCCATTGACGAACAGAAACTGCGCCACGGCAGCACCGCGCGAATAAGTCGGCAAGGCGGCATAGCCGGTCAGGCTGATGCCGTCGCGTGTCGCGTCAATCAGCAGGGCGTTTTCGGCAAATTCTGCCCCCAGGATCTGCCGCAGCCGGCCATGCAGCGCGTCAAACAGGTCGCCGGTTTGCGGATCGGCCCGGAAGGTCACGCGCCCCGCGCCGCCGCTGCTGATATCGGTCAGGGTAAAGCCGACAAAGGGTTCGGCCATTGCCAGCCGTTTGATCACGTCGCCGATTGCCTGAACCTCGGCCCGGTCGCTGCGCAGAAATTTCAGCCGCGCGGGTGTGGCATAGAACAGATCGCGTAGCTCAACCACCGTGCCACGTCCCAACGCGGCAGGCTTGACCGGCCCGGTTGTGCCGCCGTTAACGCCGATGGTAGCCGCAGAACTGGCCCCTTCAGCGCGCGAGGTGATCGAAAGGCGACCAACCGCGCCGAGGGAGGGCAACGCCTCGCCGCGAAATCCGAAAGTGTGGATGTTCAAAAGGTCGCTGCCGTCGATTTTTGAGGTCGCGTGGCGGCTTAGCGCCAGCGGCAACTGATCCTCGGCAATGCCGCAGCCATCGTCTGTCACACGGATCATTGTCTTGCCGCCATCGGCATAGGCAATCGCGATCCGTGTCGCCCCGGCATCCAGCGCGTTTTCCACCAGTTCCTTGACGGCAGAGGCCGGGCGTTCCACCACCTCACCGGCGGCGATGCGGTTCACAGCGGAACTGTCCAATTGCCGGATAACCGGCGGATCGGGCTTGATATTGGGGTTTGGGGCACTCATCCCACTAGGGATAGCATGGTGAGGGGCGATTCGACTATGCCGTTTCGCCCCTAGGCCAGGCCTTGCCCGGCTTAATCCGTGCTGCTGATGCCAACCGGTCTGCCAACCACCACGACCCGCAGGTTGTCAGGTTTCAACAGCCGTCGCGCCACCCGTGCTACATCGTCTTTCGTCACCGCATTGACCTGATCGTTGCGGGTTTTGACATAGGATGTCGGCAGGTTATCAAGCTGCATCCCGGCCAGAATGCTGGCAATCCGGGTGTTGCCGTCAAAGCGCAGTGGATAGGCGCCGGTGAGGTATTTCTTGGCGGCCAAAAGCTCCTCCTCGGTCACGCCGTTTTCGGCCATCTTGCGCCATTCATCGCGAATAACGCTGATTGCTTCGGCGATGCGGTCATTGGCTGAGGCGACCGATCCCATGAACAATTCGGCCAGATCATAGCTGGCCAGATAGGTGTAAACGCCGTAAGTCAGCCCGCGTTTTTCGCGCACCTCGCTTGTCAGTCGCGAGGTGAAGCCGCTGGAGCCGAACACCTGGTTCATCACATAAGCGGCAAAGAAATCGGGGTCGTCACGGCGAATGCCGGCATGGCCAAACACCGCCACGGATTGCGGGGTTGGCAGGTCGATCACGGTCACGCCGCCGGTCAGGGAAATATCGGTGCGGGCAGGTATTGGCGCGCCGGTTTCGGGCAATTCGCCCAGCAGCACGTCCAGCATTGGCCCAAGCTCTGCCGCTGTCACGTCACCAACCACGGCGACATACATCCGGTCCCGCGCCAGGGCGTTGGCATGGGCGTCAAGCATGTCTTCGCGGGTCAGGCGGTTCACGCTGTCATTGGTGCCGGTTGATGGGATTGCATAGGGGTGATTGCCAAACGCCAGGCGATCAAACGCCTCGGCGGCGATTTCGTTGGGGTCTTGCTTGTCCCCCGCGATGATCGAGATGACCTGCGCCCGCACCCGGTCAAGCGCGTCTGGGTCAAACCGGGGCTCAAGCAGGGCCAAGCGCAGAAGTTCCAGCGCCTGATCCTGATTTTCGGTCAGGAATTTGGCGGAAATGCTGATCGCATCGCCATGCGCATCAAACCCGAAACTGGTGGCCAGGTTTTCGCGGGCAACCAGGAAATCCTGCGCATTCAAATCACCCGCCCCTTCTTCCAAAAGGCCGGTCATCAGATAGGTTGCCCCGGCTTTGCCGTCCGTATCAAGGCTGGTGCCGCCGCGAAACCGCAGTTCAAGTGCCACAAACGGGATCGAGTGTTCTTCGACCAGCCATGCCTTGATGCCCCCCGGTGAAGTGACTTCCTGGATATCAAGCTCTGCCCGTGCAGGCAGGGCCAATAGCATTAAAGTGGCGATTATGGTTAAGAGACGTGTCATTCGGACCCCTCCGCATCAGCGCGTTTCAGCCAGCCGGTCACTGACTGGCGGCGGTCAAAAACCAGCTTGGCGGCGGCCATGACGTCTTCAGATGTGACCGCTTGTAGGATATCGGGCCAGTCATTGACGTCCTCGATGGTCAGCCCAGAAGTCAAAGCCTCGCCATAGCGCCGGGCGGCGGATTGCATGCTGTCCTGGGCGTAAATCTCGGACGCGCGGATTTGTGATTTGATCCGGTCAAGATGGGTCTGATCGGGGCCTTCTTCCAAAAATCCGGCCAGAACCGCATCCATTGCATCCTCAGCTGCCGCTAATGAGACGTCTTCGGCGGGGACGACGACAAGGCCAAACCCTGATTTATCCAGCGACAACCCGTCATAAAAGGCACTGACATGCAGGGCGGTTTTCTGCTCAAGCTGCAACTTTTGGCCCATGACCGAGGTCAGGCCGCTGCCGCCGAGCAATTCCGCCAGCACAGCAAGTGCTGCAGCGGTTTTCTGGTCGCCCGGATTGCGTTCCGGGGCAAGGTAGGTGCGGATGATATAAGGCTGCGCCACCCGGACGTCGGAATATTCCAGACGGCGCGGCGACAGTTGCGGCGGCTCAACCGGGCGGTTGCGGGCGGTCAGGCCTTCGGTGGGCTCCAGGGCGCCATAATATTCCTTTGCCAGTTCATAGACTGCATCGGGGTCAACGTCACCTGCAACCACCAAAATGGCGTTGTTGGGGGCATAATAGCGCTGATAAAACGCAAACGCATCTTCACGGTTCAGCTGTTCGATTTCGTGCTTCCAGCCGATGATCGGCACGCCGTAGGGATGGTTCAGATAAAGTGCTGCCATACGCTGTTCGGAAAACAGCGCGCCGGGGTTGTTTTCGGTGCGTGAGTTGCGCTCCTCCAGAACGACGTTGCGTTCGGTTTCTACGTCCTCGTCACTAAGCACGAGGCCGCGCATGCGATCGGCCTCCATCTCCATCATCAGTTCCAGACGATCAGCGGCGATGCGCTGAAAGTAGCCGGTATAATCATATGAGGTAAACGCGTTTTCCGAGCCGCCATTGGCGGAAATGATGCGCGAAAACTCCCCGCTTTCGCGGGTTTTCGTGCCTTTGAACAACAGATGTTCCAGCAGATGCGCGATCCCGGATTTGCCGGGTTCTTCGTCAGCCGCGCCAACCCGGTACCAGATCATATGCGTGACAACCGGCGCGCGGTGGTCTTCAACCACCAGCACCTGCATACCGTTTTTCAGCGCATAGCTAGTGATGTTTTCGGCAGCACTTGCACTTGCAGGCAACCAAAGCATCGTTAAGGCAATAACTAGAAATCCGCGCATGGGCACCTTCCGACAAAACATTGTGTTGGGCTGAAACTATAGCGCAATTGCCGGGGCGCAAGCACCTTCCACGAACTTGTGACTTCACGCGATGGGAAAGGTCTTAGATCACTCGGTTCCGCTTGGGGGCGCTGCCGGGGTGCGCACACCCGCTTTGCGCAACCGCTTCAGTTCGGTATAGCGATCCAGCGTCTGCGGTTCGTAAGCGCCGAAATAGACCGTAACCTTCAGCATCCGTTCCAGCAGCTTGCCACGGTTGTCCTGACGGAATTCGTTGTCTTCGGTGGCCAGGACATCGCGGATATTGCTGGAAACACCATAGCGTGAGGCGGCTGTTACAACGCCTTGATCGCCGCGCGGAACGCCCGCCCGGTTCAGGTTGCTGGCACGCCCGCCCAAAGCGACGGTGGCATCGGCAATCGGCGTCGGATCGACAAGATTGGTGCCGCCCGGCGTTGGTTCAGGCAGTTCGGCATAGGATTTCGGACGGTCAAGTTCTTTGGTCGGCAGAATGCCGAATTCATCCGGGCCAGTGCCCGACGACCTGAGGTTCATCATTCCCGTACCACTGGCACAGGCAGACAAGACAACCGATGCTGTCAAGACCAGCAATATTTTCGGTTTCACCTTGAGCATTCAATCCTCCAACACCCTTAGCATGTGTTTACCGCAGAATTTTGGGCGCGTCACCCGTTCTTGTCCAGTTTATTGGAAAACAGCACAAGCCCGAAAGCACCCAGAAAGATCGCAATATCAGCAATATTGAACGCATATGGGTTGTTCAGGCCACAGCAGGACATGTTCAGAAAATCCGCAACGGCGCCATAGACCACACGATCAACCGCATTTCCCAGCGCGCCGCCGATCACCAGACCGGCAAAAACCGGGCCTGTCCAATGGGTCATGCGGCGGCTCCAGTTCAGCAGCCATAGCGATACCAGCACCGCGATTGCGGTCAAAACCCAGCGCATAATGTCGGTATCATTAGCAAAAAGGCCGAAATTCACGCCCCGGTTCCATGCCATGTGCAGGTTCAGGTAAGGCGGCCAGACCTCGATCCGGCCAAGGGTTTTCAGATCAAGCCAGCTGACAATCGCCAGCTTTGAGATCTGATCCAGCACAAACACCAGGGCCGAGATCGACAGGCAAAGCTTCACATCATTTTCCTTTTTGCAGGCGTTGCCGGGTTGCAGGCCGCCGGAACGGCCCGCTCTTAGTGGCGGAAATGTCGCATGCCTGTAAAGACCATCGCAAGACCTGCGTCATCGGCGGCGGCGATCACCTCGTCATCGCGCATCGACCCACCGGGCTGGATGATCGCCCTGGCACCGGCTTCTGCTGCCGACAGCAAGCCATCGGCAAACGGAAAGAACGCATCCGAGGCGACGACGGATCCGAGTGTCAGCGCCGTCGCCAGACCCAGCGCATCCGCCATGTCCTGCGATTTGCGCGCCGCAATGCGAGAGCTGTCAACCCGGCTCATCTGACCGGCGCCAATGCCGACGGTCACCAGATCTTTGACATAGATGATGGCGTTGGATTTCACGTGCTTGGCGACCCGCCAGGCAAACAGCATATCGGCCAGTTCTTCCTGGGTTGGGCTGCGTTTGGTGACAACTTTCAGATCATCAAGGCCGATCCGGCCATTGTCGCGATCCTGGACCAGATAGCCGCCGGAAACCTGCCGCCATGTGCGCCCGGGCGCGGTGACATCCGGCAAGCCGCCGGTTGTCAGCAGCCGCAGGTTCTTTTTGGCGGCAAACACTTCCCGGGCTTCGTCGGTGGCGCCGGGGGCGATGACGACCTCGGTGAAAATGCCAGTGATCTCTTCGGCGGTCGCAGCATCAAGCGGTTGGTTCAGCGCGACGATCCCGCCAAAGGCTGAGGTCTGGTCGCACTGATAGGCCGCGCGGTAGGCCGCCAAAAGATCGCCGCCACGGGCAACCCCGCAGGGATTGGCGTGTTTGATGATCGCCACGGCTGGTCCGTCTGCCGGGTCAAACTCGGCCACCAGTTCAAAGGCGGCATCGGTGTCGTTGATGTTGTTGTAAGACAGCTCTTTGCCTTGCCACTGCTTCGCGGTGGAAACGCCTTCGCGGACCGTGCCGTTTGTGTAAAACGCCGCTGCCTGATGCGGGTTTTCGCCATAGCGCAAGGTCTGTGCCAACGCACCGGCAATCGCCCGGCGGCGTGGGGCCGGATCGGCCAACGCATCGGCCATCCAGCCAGACACCGCCGCATCATAGGCTGCCGTGCGTGCATAGGCCGTCAGGGCCAGGTTTTGCCGGAACGCATAGCTGGTTGCGCCGTCATGCGCGGCCATTTCGGCAAGCAAGGCATCATAGTCCTGCACATCGACCACGACATTGACAAAGCCGTGGTTCTTGGCGGCGGCGCGGATCATCGCCGGGCCGCCGATGTCGATATTCTCGATGCAGGTGGCATAATCACCGCCAGCAGCGACCGTCGCCTCGAACGGGTAAAGATTGACCACCAGCAGGTCGATGGCACCTATGCCGTGGTCCTGCATTGCCGCCAGATGTTCGGGATTGTCGCGCAGCGCCAGCAGGCCACCATGCACCGCCGGGTGCAGGGTCTTGACCCGGCCATCCATCATTTCGGGGAAATTCGTGACCTCGGAAACGTCCTTGACGGCAATTCCCGCCTCGCGGATCACTTTGGCGCTGCCGCCGGTCGATAGGATTTCAACCCCGGCCTCTGCCAGTACGCGGGCCAGATCAATCAGGCCGGTTTTATCAGAAACGGAAAGCAAAGCGCGGCGCACTGGCACCAGATCGGTCGGCATTGGCGGAAGTCCTTTTGGTCAGATCAGCGCCAGCGGATCATCCCCTTCCAGGTCGCGAACATGGCGCGTGCCGTCCTGTGCGCGGGAAAGGGACCAGCTGACCTGGCCCGAATAATCCAAAACCGTGCCGGATAAAACGATTTGTTTTGTCGCGCGTGGTTTCAGGCGTCCGCGCGCCAGATAGACGCTGGCATCAAGGTCGATACTGTCGGCCCCGTCGGCGCGAAACACCCAGACCTCACCACTTTTCAGAGACAGAGAGATCGCGGTGCCGCCAAGATCTACCTCGGCCTCGACATCAGGATGCAGGTGAAACCGCACGTCATAGCGCACACCTTTCAGCCGGGTGCGGTTCATCAGCGCTTCAAACGTGATGCGGTCGGTTTCTGACAATGCGCCCAGCGTGTCCTCGCCGCTAAGATACCGCCCATCCAGCGACAGATCCAATCGACGGACATGCAAAAGGCCATGCGTCGGGGCGTAACCGTTATGGGTCGCCAGCATCGAAAACCCGTCGAGCCCTGCGGATTGCTGTACCCGAACTTCACGCGGGCCATCGACCAGCAGATCGCCCAGGCTGTCGCCAGCAACGCCATGCGGGGCAAACCGGGACGAGGAAAACCCCTCGATCGCCAGGGTGCTGTGGGACGGGGTCGCCCGCCCGGCGCGGCGCCATTCGGTGCCAAAATCAGCGCCCGAGCCGCAGTTGACAATGATCGGACGGCGGCCCGAGGTCAGCTCAAACGCCAGGGTGCTGGCATGGGCGTTGTAGGAATATTGCGGTGCGGGCGGGGCGCTGGCGTCAACCACGATGCTGGTGCGCCCGGCTGACAGGCGTGAATATCCCATCGCCAGACCGCTGACCGATGTTGCGCGCACGCCGGACGCCGCCAAGGCCTGATCCAAGCGCCCTTCCTGCCCGCGCCCGCCGCCGTGAAACCGCGCCAGCGCGCCATCGGCATGGCGTAGCGCCCGCAAGGTCGGCGCGATGCGTTCAATCGCTAGCAGATGCGGGCGCAGGGGCATATTGCCCTCCTCGCTGAGGGCCGAGGCGGCCCAATTCAGAAGCGTGAAGGTCTCCATCAGTTCTTCCGGATTGCGCGACGGGATGCCGCCATCAGGATCAATCCGTAGCACGCATTCGTCGGCAATGGATTTCATCGCCGGTTCCACCAGCATTTCGCAGCCTTCCAGCGCCAGCCCTGAATATATCAGCCCGGTCAGCGCCTCAAACCGTGGCAAACCGGCGGGGGCGGATTGCCAGCGTTTGGTGACAAACCGCGCCTGCCGGGCAAGGTTGCGGAAAAACCGGTCGGAGCGGTCCTTTTCAAGGCTTTTAAGCAGAAAAACCGCGTGATTGATCCAGCGGATCAAGCGCCTGCCTGCCAGTTCGGGCAGCCAGCCATCGCCCTTGCCACGACCATAAAGGTCGATCCATTCCATCAGCCAATCCTGCGCCAGCAAGCGCGCTTTCTTGTCGCCCACTGCCGCCAGATCATCCAGCCAGCCAAAGCCCTGGATCTGGGCCTCAAAAGCCGGGGTCGGGCTGTCGATTTGCCAGATCGAGTGGCCAGGTGCTTCAACCAGATACCCGGCAAACAGGAAGTTTCCGGCCATCAACTGACGGCCGCGCGCGTAGGAACCGATGGTTTTAGGTTCGGGCTGCGACACAAAAGCGGTCGCCGGTTGCGCCAGGCCGCCCAAACGGGCTTGCAGCCGGTTCAGGAAGTGATCGCGGACATGTTCCAGCCGGGCTGTGAACGCTCTTCTGGCCAGGGTTGCTTCGTCCATTCCGGGGCTCTGCGATCCTTGAAATTCAGGTTTCAGGCAGCATAGGCCGGGGCTTTGGCACTGTCACCTGAACAATGCGCTTCAAGCGCGAATTCCGGGCAAACCGTGATCCAAACGACTCGGGGGGGTTCGGCAGGTGTCAGGATTTTTGCAGCAAGGCCATATAAAAGCCGTCCATACCGCCGATATCGGCCCAGTAATCCGGCCTGAGGCGCACGCCGCCCTCTGCCGTGATCCAAGTCGCCTCCAGACCCTGGGCTGCCGCCTCAGGGGTGATGACCGCCAGATCAGTGTGGCGCGACAAGGCCTCGGTGATCTGGGTTTCACCTTCGCGGGGCAGCAGCGAGCAGGTGCAGTACACCATCCGCCCGCCGGGTTTCAGAAACGACAGCGCCGCGTCGATCATATCGGTCTGCAATTTGAACAGGCCGGACATATCGGCCCCGGCCTTGGCAAAGGGCAGGTCGGGATGGCGGCGGATCGTGCCGGTGGCCGAACAGGGCGCGTCCAGCAGGATCGCGTCAAACTGCGATTTTGGCTGCCAGTTCAGCGCGTTGGCCGTGACCAACGTGGCCGAAAGCTGCGTGCGATCTAGGTTTTCACGTAACCGCACCAGCCGGTCGGCTGAGATATCAAGCGCCGTCACCTCTGCGCCATTGCTGGCCAGTTGCAGGGTTTTGCCGCCCGGGGCCGCGCACATATCCAGCACCGATTTGCCGCTGACATCCCCCAGCAGGCGCGCGGGCACGGCGGCAGCGGCGTCCTGCACCCACCAGTCGCCAATGTCAAAACCGGGCAGGGCCGTCAGTTGCGGTCGCCCGGACAGGCGCAGGCTGCCGGTTGGCAATACCGACGCATGCAGGCGATCGGCCCAGTGATCCGCTGTGCTTGGGTCTTTCAGCGTCAGGTCAATCGGCGCACCCGCCTGATGGGCGGATTCGATCGCCGCCAGCGCGTCCTTGCCGTAATTCTTGGTGATCGGCTTGGCCAGCCAACTTGGCAGCGCTTGCGGGGATTGCGTTGCCCAGATCGCTTCGCCTTCATTGGCCACTTTGCGGGAAACGGCGTTGACCAGCCCGGCCAGATGCCCGGATTTCGGGCTGCCGCGCACAATTTCGACCGCTGCATTGACCGCCCCGTGGGCGGCGATGCCTTCGGCCAGCATCTCGTAACTGGCCAGCCTGAGGCTGTTCATTACCTTGGGCGGTGGTGGTTTTTCCAGAAACTGCATCAGGATGGCATCCAGCCGCGACAAGTGCCGCAAAACGCCGGTTGCCAGCGATTGCGCCCGGGCGCGATCTTGCGGCGACAGGCGCGTCAGAGGTGAGGTTTCGCCAGCCAAAGCATCCGACAGCAGATGTTTGTCAAACAACACCAGATGCAGCAGTTGCGCCGCCGCCAGCCGCGCGGCAATCGCTTTGTTTGACATCTGTCATCCTTTCTTGCCGAAGCCTTGTTGCGGCGTATATCAAGGCGACAGACACCGCAAGGAGGCGAAAACCCAGATGGCCGACCCGAAACAAGACCTGCCCGAAGCCGCAAAACGCGCCCTTGCCGAGGCCGAGGCCCGCCGCAAAGCCGCCCCCAAATCCGATCAGCCGACCGAACTGGGGGGCCGTGACGGCCCCGAACCCACCCGCTTTGGCGATTGGGAAAAGAAGGGTATCCTGTCGGATTTCTAAACGTGTCTGGCCGGAATCTTTAGAGGCCTAGCACATCCATCATGTCGTATTCGCCGGGCTTTTTATCCTGGCCCCACAACGCCGCTTTCAACGCCCCACGGGCAAAGATCGCACGATCAGTTGCCTGATGCCGCAAGACGATGCGTTCACCATCTGCGGCAAAGATCACATCATGTTCGCCAACGACATCACCGCCGCGAATGGCCGAAAAGCCGATATGCCCGGATGTGCGCGCGCCGGTGATGCCGTCGCGTCCCCGGTCGGCAACATCGGCCAGCGACACCCCACGCCCTTCGGCAGCGGCCTCGCCCAGCATCAGGGCGGTGCCGGAGGGGGCATCGACCTTGTGGCGGTGATGCGCCTCAACGATTTCGATGTCGAAATCCTCGTCCAGGGCGGCGGCGACTTTTTTCGTCAGCAAGGTTAGCAGGTTGACGCCAAGGCTCATGTTGCCGGCGCGCACAATCACGGCGTGACGGGCGGCGGCGGTGAATTTTGGAAAATCCGTTTCGGGGATACCGGTCGTGCCGATCACATGCACAAGCCGCGCTTGCGCCGCATAGGTCGCATGTTCCAGCGTCGCGGCAGGCGATGTGAAATCAATCGCCGCCTGGGCGCGGGCGAATATTGTCAAAGGGTCGTCCGTGACGACGATGCCGTTTGCTGCCCCGCCCATGCAAATGCCAAGGTCTTTGCCGATCCAGTCGTGGCCTGCGCGCTCGGTTACTCCGGCCAGCACGGCCTTGTCGCTGGCCTGCACCGTTTGGATCAGCATCTGGCCCATCCGCCCGGATGCGCCCAGGATCGCAATTGCTGGTAGGTCGCCCATTTTGGCCTCACTTTCACGATATTCAGTCCTTGGGATGACATTTGGCAGGTTGCCGGGACGGTTGCAACATCCTGCCATCTCGCCTAAATCGGCGTGAAAAGGTCAGGACGCCATGAGCAAACATCGTTTCAGTGAAAATACCGGTCCCTCGCAGCGCCAGTTGCGGGTGGGGGAATTGATCCGCCGGGCCCTGGCCGAAGCCCTGGGCCGAGGCATTCTGTACGACCCCGACATCGCGCATATGTCGATCACTGTCGGTGAGGTGCGCACAAGCCCCGATCTGAAAGTCGCAACCGTGCATGTCTTGCCGCTTGGTGGGCAAAACGCCGATCTGGTGATCGAGGCTTTGAACCGCAACAAGGGTGAATTGCGCCGGTATCTGAACAAGAACCTGCAACTGAAATACTCGCCCGAGCTGCGGTTTGTGCCCGACACCACGTTTGATCAGATGGATGAAACCCGGCGGTTGCTGGCGCAGGACCAGGTCGCGCGTGATTTGAATAAAGACCATGATACGGGTCATGATGATGACTGACAGCCTGCCTGACTGGTTTGACGATCAGTCTTTGGATGCGCCGGGGCCGGGGAAGTTTCTTCTGACCACCAACCGCTATCCGCTTTATTATTTGCAGATCACCAAATGCGGCTGCACGTTCCTGCGCAACCTGATCTATTACCTTGACCATGACGCGCTGCATCCTGCCGGGACGCGCATTCATTCGCATGAGGCGGATTTCGTCAAAGCCGATCTGATCCCGCGCGATCTTATCGCCGCTTCGCCCTATCTGTTTGCGGTTGTCCGCGATCCGGTCGACAGGTTTCTGTCGCTTTATTTTGACAAGATCGCCAATCTTGACAGCCCTTACGACGAAAAGATCCGCGCCCGGGTGATCCGCGCCGCAAATCTGGATATCACCAGCTCGATGGGTCTGGCCGATCACCAGCGCAACAGTCTGAAGACCATCAACTGGATTGGCCGCAATCTGGACCGCAAAGGCCAGGGCCGCCCCAATCCGCATTGGCAACGTCAGTCGGTGCGTCTGTCGCGCACCGAAGGATTGTCGCCACGGCTGATCCTGCTGGACGGGCTAAGCTGGCAACTGCCGCAGGTGCTGTCGCCCCTGATCCCGGATATTGCCGATAAGATGCAAGCAGTCAGGGTGCGCAATGTATCGCGCAAACCTTTCAGCAGAGACGACATGCTGACCCCGGAATTGGCTGGGGCGGTGGCGTCGGTTTATCCGCAAGACACTGAAGCCGCAGCCCAAGTGCGGGCAGACTGGGGCCCGGCCCCGAAATCGCAGGATTGATCCGATGGGACGCAGGAACAAAAAGGGCCGCGACGTGTCGGGCTGGCTGGTGGTCGATAAACCGGTGGGCGTGACCTCGTCCGCGGTGGTCAACAAAGCCAAATGGGCGTTTGACGCCAAAAAGGCCGGCCATGCAGGCACGCTTGACCCCGAAGCGACCGGCGTTCTGGCCATCGCTTTTGGCGAAGCGACCAAGACCGTGCCTTATATCACCGACGCGCTGAAAGCCTATGAATTCACGATCAGGCTGGGCCAGGCCACCAATACCGACGACACCGAGGGTGAGGTGATCGCAACTTCAGATCAGCGCCCCAGTGACGATCAGATCAAAGCAGCCCTTGGCCAGTTCACCGGCGATATCATGCAGGTGCCGCCACAGTTTTCGGCCGTCAAGGTCGACGGGGTGCGGGCCTATAAACTGGCGCGGGATGGTGATGATCTGGACCTGGCGGCGCGGCCTTTGTGGGTTGAGGCGTTGACCTTCATCGCAAGGCCCGATGCTGATCATGTGACGTTGGAAATGGTTTGCGGCAAGGGCGGTTATGTGCGCGCCATTGCCCGCGATCTGGGGCAGGCGCTGGGCTGTCTTGGGCATGTCAAATCGCTGCGCCGTGTCTGGTCTGGCCCGTTTGAGGTGTCAGACGGCATTGCGTTTGAGCTGCTGGACAAACTGGCAAATTCAACCGAGCTTGATCAACACCTGCTGCTGCTTGAAACCGGGCTTGCGGATCTGCCGGAGCTGCGCTGCACCGCTGAAGCGGCAGCGCGGATGCGCAATGGCAATCCGGGGATGGTGCTGGCCTCGGACCTGGAATATGGCGACGAGGCCTGGGCCTCGCTGAACGGTCAGGCGGTTGCGATTGGCATTTATCGCAGCGGTGAACTGCACCCGTCGCGCGTGTTTGCGAAACCCGCATGATCCGGCGTGAGCACCTGAAAGGTGATGCCGCCAGCGTCGCGATTTATTCGGAGTGCCAGAACTACCGCTATGCCCTGACGCGGGTCTGGCAGGGCGCGGCGGCCAAGGTTCTGTTTGTCATGTTGAACCCGTCGACCGCCACGGAACTCCAGAACGATCCGACCGTGGAGCGTTGCGAACGCCGGGCACGGGCGCTGGGCTTTGGCGGCTTTCGGGTCTGCAACATTTTCGCCTGGCGCGCCACTGATCCACGCAACATGCGCGCGCAATCTGACCCGGTTGGCCCGGGAAATGACGCCGCCATTCTGGAGGCCTGCGACTGGGCCGATGACATCATCTGCGCCTGGGGCACACATGGTGAGCACATGGCGCGGGGGCCTGCGGTGGAAAAGCTGTTGCGTGAAACCGGGCTGCCGTTGCAACATCTGGGCCTGTCAAAGGCCGGGCATCCCAAGCATCCGCTTTATATCGGTTATGCCGTGCAACCGGTGCTGTGGGAAAGCTGACAGACCCGAAGCGCACCCCGGATCTGTCCAATTCTTAAACGCTGTCAGTGCGCGTCAGTAAGCCGAAAGCGTCACGCTGCCTGCGGTCAGGCCAGCACCGCCAACCACATTGGCCACCAGCACTCCATCAACCCGGATTTCCGCATCAGCGACGACATCCGTTACGGTCACGACCGGCACGGCGGCATAATCCGTCGGATCATACACAATCGAAATCGTATCATCCGCCGAGGTGTAATCCAGGATCTCGGCAACGCCGGTCTGGGTGGTGGATTCCATCAGGACGAAATCGTCCATGCCGGTGCCACCAGAGACGCTGTCCTGACGGTCAAAGATCAGGGTGTCATCGCCGCTGCCGCCATCCAACGTGTCAGCGTCGCCGTCAATCCAGTCATTGAAACCAGCCGTTGTCGTCGCGTTCAGCAAGTCGTTATTCAACGCTTCTGTGCCGCCACCGACAAGCAGGTCGGCGTCATCGCCACCTTCCAGCCAGTCAGCCCCGGCATTGCCGACCAGCACATCATTGCCGCCATCGCCAAGGATCGTGTCGTCGCCGTCAACGCCCGGCGTCGGAATGCCAGCCTCGCCGCCCAGCAACAGATCATCGCCAAGGCCGCCGTCGATATCGTCATCGCCGTCGCCGCCGATCAGAACGTCGGTGTTGTCGCCGCCGGTGATGGTGTCGTCCCCATTGCCGCCAAGCCCAAGCATCTGGCCGGTCGGATCAACGCTTAGGATGTCGGCACCTGGGCCGCCATCCAGCAGGTTGATGCCGGTGCCGCCGTCAAGTTCGTCCTGGCCTTTGCCGCCAACAAGAACATCATCGCCGCCGTCGCCGTTCAGCATGTCATTGCCAACGCCGCCCTTTAGAAGGTCGTCGCCCCAGCCACCGTTTAGAAGGTCGTTGCCGCGCCCGCCGAACAATTCGTCATCGCCCTGACGTCCCAACAGCTCATCATCGCCACCATTGCCGTAGATGACATCGTCGTCGCGACCGCCATCCAGCAGATCATTGCCGGCAAGGCCTGTGATCATGTCGTTGCCGTCACCGGCATAGATAGCATCGTCGCCGCTGGTGCCTGACAATACGTCATCACCTGACGTCGCGCCGCCGCTGCCGCCGCCGCCACTGTCGTCGTCAAACACATCCCATAATGCGTCGATCAGGAAGCCGGTCAGCAAGACCCCTGCTATAATTAAAAGTTCCATGTTCGTCCCCTCGCTTTTTGAAACGTGAATTACTGGTTGGTTAGGTTGGAATTAAAACGACATCGCTGGCCGACAGGCCCTGCGCGCCGGCGATATCGGCCACGACCACGCCGTTCAGCGCGACCGAGGCGCCCGTGCCATCGGCAAAATCGCTGACAGACACATCGGGCATGCCAAGCGCGCTGGCGTATTCCAGCTCGATCAGATCGGTTTTCGGGTCAAAGCCTGACACTTCATCGCCGCGCGTGAATTCGTAAGTTTCGAATTCCGGGGCGTATCCGGCGCTGTCAGAAGCGGCTGTCGCAATGTCAGACTGGTCGGGATCAGGTTGGTCAAGAATATCAACGGCAAGATCAGGCACATCCGCGCCGGATGCCCAGGGGCCGGATGCCCAGGGATCGTGTTCAAACAGGAAGTCCTGGTCGTCCGATTGTCCTTGGACATCGGCATCGCCTGGGCTGAACAGACCGCCAAAGGCGATACCTGTTAATGTCAGCAGCGACATCATTTTGGGCCACTCCCATCCGCTGAACCAGCGGAGAATCAGGCCCCCAATCATCCAACCCTAACTGCCCGGACAGCGCCCCCGCTGTGGTTCCGGTCAGGGCGAATCCCCAGACGCTTTGACTATAATTTGTTAAGATTTTGCATACTAGCTTTTTGGCGCTAAATTGTTGAAATCATGTTGTAAATTTGTTTGATTGATGTCGGGGTCAGAACCAAAGCCACAAATCAGGGTGGATTGTTCTAGGTTTCGCAGGCAATCTTACGCTTAGGTTGTATTGACTAAAGGCGGGTGCAGGTGGCGGTAGGTAAAGACGCAGACGAAATAGCGCTGGTTCACGAGATCAACGCGCTGCGGCAGGAAGTCATAGCCGTCAACGCACGCCTGAAAATCACCCCCGGACGGATGCTGGGGCTGCAATTTCTACGTGGAATAGCCTTTGGGCTGGGCAGCGTTCTGGGCGCAACCCTGGTCGTGTCGACGCTGATTTATTCGCTGGCATCCATTGATTTCATCCCGATCATCGGCGAATGGGCCGCCCGCATTGCCGAACAAATCCGCAACTGACAGGCGAAACCGCAGGCTTGGCGCACTGTCGCCCCGGGGGTCGCAACGCAAAGTGGTTTCCGCTTTCCTTTTGCAGGGAATCCCCCTATACGCGCGCAGTCGCCTTTGATGGGCGATCCCTCCACGGGCCCTGCTGGACGACATCCCGGCCTGCGCCATCACCCTTAACCTAAAAGGAGACCCCGATGTCGATTACGCCAGAGTTGAAAGAGCAATTGATCAAGGAATACGCAACCAAAGAGGGCGACACCGGTTCACCGGAAGTCCAGGTCGCGATCCTGACCTCGCGGATCACCACGCTGACCGAGCATTTCAAATCCCACAAAAAGGATAACCATTCCCGCCGTGGACTGTTGAAAATGGTCGCCTTGCGCCGCAAATTGCTGGACTACACCAAGGCCAAGGATGAAGAGCGGTACAAATCGCTGATCTC
>CAYXXQ010000036.1:640-16596 GCA_964469075.1 uncultured Rhodobacter sp. | reverse complement strand
TGATCCACGCCTGCGCCGCACTGCTGAACAGCCGATGAATCTCAACAGACCCTAATCTGTAAAACAGAGAAAGCTCCTTGCGAAGCCGGGCGCAAAATATCGCCATAATTCTTATACAACTCGGTGAGTAGGAAAAAAAACGCCAGACGAACCTGATTTGACTTCAAGCGTCCCTCTAACTTGAGCAAGTGCCCTATTTCAGGAAACGAATCCATTACTGATCCAAAAAGCTCCGCAACTTCCGCGACCGGCTCGGATGTTTCAGCTTCCGCAGCGCCTTGGCCTCGATCTGGCGGATGCGTTCGCGGGTGACGCTGAATTGCTGGCCGACTTCTTCAAGCGTGTGGTCGGTGTTCATGCCGATGCCAAAGCGCATGCGCAGCACGCGTTCTTCGCGCGGTGTCAACGAGGCAAGCACCCGGGTTGTGGTGTCTTTCAGGTTGCTTTGAATAGCACTTTCCAGTGGCAGGACGGCGTTTTTGTCCTCGATGAAATCGCCAAGCTGGCTGTCTTCTTCGTCGCCGATGGGGGTTTCCAGTGAAATCGGCTCTTTGGCGATTTTCATCACCTTGCGGACCTTTTCCAGCGGCATTTGCAGCTTTTCGGCCAGCTCTTCCGGCGTCGGTTCGCGGCCGATTTCATGCAGCATCTGCCGGCCGGTGCGGACCAGTTTGTTGATGGTTTCGATCATGTGTACCGGGATGCGGATGGTGCGGGCCTGATCGGCGATGGAGCGGGTGATCGCCTGGCGAATCCACCAGGTGGCATAGGTCGAGAATTTGTAGCCGCGACGGTATTCGAATTTGTCGACCGCCTTCATCAGGCCGATATTGCCTTCCTGAATGAGATCAAGGAATTGCAGGCCGCGATTGGTGTATTTCTTGGCGATGGAGATCACCAGACGCAGGTTCGCCTCGACCATTTCTTTTTTCGCGAGGCGGGCTTCTTTTTCGCCTTTTTGCACCTGCTGCACGATGCGGCGGAATTCTGAGATATCAACGCCGACATATTGGCCGACCTCGGCCATTTCTGCGCGCAGGTCTTCGGCTTTGTCGCGGAATTTTTCGATGAAGGTGTTCCAGCCACGGCCGGTTTTTTCGGCTAACTGATCCAGCCAGGTCGGATCCAGCTCGGTGCCGCGATAGGCTTCGACGAAATCGCGGCGGTTGATGCGGGACTGGTCGGCCAGTTTCACCATCGCGCCGTCGATCATCATGATCTTGCGGTTGATGCCGTAAAGCTGGTCGATCAGCGCTTCGATCCGGTTGTTGTGCAGGTGCAGCGAGTTGACCAGTTCGACGATTTCCGCGCGCAGCGACTGATAGGTGGTTTCCTGCTTTTTGCTAAACGAACTGTCCTCGTTCAGGGTGGCGGAAATCCGGACGTCCTGCATGTCGGCCAGCATCGTGTAATCGGTGGCGATACGGTCAAGGGTTTCCAGAACGCGGGGTTTCAGGGCCGCTTCCATCGCCGCCAGCGACAGGTTGGCCTGATCGTCTTCGTCGTCGTCGTCATCATCATCGCGGTTGATCGGGTTGCCGTCGGCATCTGTTTCAGGCTCTGCCTCGGCTTTAGGCTGGGCTACGCCGGGTTGGGCTACGCCGGGTTGGGCGGTGGCGGTTGAGGTGGCGGTTGCGGTGGGGTCAACCCCGGCCACGGCTGCGCCAACCTGACCTTCTTCGTCTTCTTCAACCGAGCCTGAGAAGGTGGTTTCAAGGTCGATCACGTCGCGCAGCAGGATTTCTTCTTCGAGCAATTCGTCACGCCAGATGGTGATCGCCTGAAAGGTCAGCGGGCTTTCGCAGAGGCCCGCGATCATGGTGTTGCGCCCGGCCTCGATCCGTTTGGCGATGGCGATTTCGCCTTCGCGTGACAGCAGTTCGACCGAGCCCATTTCGCGCAGATACATCCGCACCGGATCGTCGGTACGATCCAGGGTTTCGGTGGTCTTGGTGGCGACGATGACGTCTTTGGCATCCGAGGTTTCGACCAGGTCGGTCGACTTCTGCTCTTCCTCTTCGGCTTCGTCGTTTTCGATGATGTTGATGCCCATTTCGCTGAGCATCGACATCACGTCTTCGATTTGTTCGGAGCTGACCTGATCGGGTGGCAGCACCTGGTTCAACTCATCATAGGTGATATAGCCGCGCTGACGCGCTTCGCCGATCATCTTTTTGACGGCGGCCTGGCTCATGTCGCCAAGGGAGCCGCCTTCTGTCTGATCGTCGGGCTTTGTCGCGTCTGTGTCCTTGGCAGCCATTGGTCACTCCTGTCTTGGAACGGCCGATCCCCCTTCAGAGGAACCGTGCGCGAATCATTTTGCGAATCAACACAGCGAATCACTGATTCGCAATGCACTTTAATGTTTTTTCTTTACCCAAACCTGCTGATCTATGAGGTTTTGCAGGTATTCGGACATTGTTCCGTGGTCTTCGGCCTCGGTTCCGCCTTCTGCCAGGGCCGAGCGCTGGGCTTTTTCGCGGGCCTCGGCGGCCTGACCGAGGCGCCAGGTCAGGCCTTCATCCACCAGTCCGGTCATATCCTGCATCGCTTCGGTGATCTCGTTGGCGGCGCCGCGATAGGCCTCAAGCTTGGCGAGTTCTTCGGCCAGCGCCATCGTTGCGGTGTCATGGTCGACAGGTTTGCGGATTGTCGGTGAGATGCGAACATGGCGCTGAGACATCAGGTTTTCAACCGTGTCGACGCCGATTTCCTGTTTCAGTTTTTCAATTAAGGCGCCGGGGGTGTTTTCGCAGGACGGGGCGTGTTGCAGGATCGCGTCGCGCAGGCGGCTGAAATCACTGGCCCCGAGATGCAGTTTTTCAAGGGCGGTTTCAAAGGCGGCGACGGTTGCAGGATAGGTCAGGCACAGCGCCAGAATGATCGCTTCGCGCATCCGGGTCGAGGCGAAATCGGGATTGGTGTCCTGGGCCAGAAAGGAGGCTTTGGTGCCTTCGGTGGCAAAGCCCGGTGCCTTTTTGGGGCGATAGCCGCGATCAAACTGCCGGGGCTGCACACCGTTTTGCTGGCGGGCGCGCGATGCCGGGGCGAAGAGGTCAGACCGCCTGTCGCGGATCGCGGCGGTATAGTGGTTGAGGATGGAGGTGTTGGTGATCTTGGCGATCGCGGCTTTCAGGCTGGCATCCAGGGCGGCGCGGCGTTCGGGGCTGTCAAAATCGCGGCCTTCGACCTCGCGCTGCCACAAAAGATCGACCATCGGGCGGGCGGCTTCCAGCAGTTTCTGCATCTCCTGCCGGCCTTGGGTTTTGATCAGATCGTCAGGGTCCATGCCTTCGGGCAACATGCAGAACCTGAGGGAGCGGCCGGGCTCCAACAGCGGCAGGGCGATGTCGATCAAGCGCATCGCAGCGCGCAGGCCTGCCTCGTCGCCATCCAGCGCAATCACCGGCTCAGGCGCGATCCGCCACATCAGGCGCAACTGGTCTTCGGTGATCGCGGTGCCAAGGGGCGCGACGGCATCGTCAAACCCGGCCATCGCCAGCGCGATCACATCCATATAGCCTTCGGCGACGATCAGGCTGCCGGATTTGCCAGAGGCTTCGCGCGCCGGGGCGAAATTGTAAAGGCTGCGGCCTTTGTCAAACAGTGGGGTTTCCGGCGAATTCAGGTATTTGGCGCGGGCGTTGGGGTCCATCGCGCGGCCGCCAAAGGCGATGCAGCGGCCCTGCGCGTCACGGATCGGGAACATGATGCGGCCGCGAAACCGGTCATAGGGCGCGCCACCGTCATCAGGTTTGATCGCAAGGCCTGCGTCAATAATCAGGTCGTCCACGATATTTTTGCCACGCAAATGCTGGGTCAGATTGGTGCGGCTGTCCGGGGCAAAGCCGATGCCGAACTTGTCCTGGGTGGCCGGATCAAGGCCGCGCCGTGTCAGGTAATCACGCGCCGCTGCACCCTGCCCGGTGTTGAGTTGTAGGCGGTAAAACTGCGCCGCCTGTTCCATCACATCGACGAGTTGCTGGCGGCGGTCGGCCTTTTTCTGGGCCTCGGGATCGCGGGCGGGCATGGGCAACCCGGCCTCGCGGGCCAAAATCTCGACCGCTTCCATGAATCCGACATTTTCGGTTTCGCGGATGAAATTCAACGCGTCACCTTTGGCATGGCAGCCAAAGCAGTAGTAAAACCCTTTGCGGTCATCAAGGTGGAAGGACGCGGTTTTTTCCTGATGGAACGGGCATGGGGCCCAGTAGTCACCCTTGCCGGGATTGGACTTGCGCGCATCCCAAACCAACTTGCGTCCGGCCACCTGGGCCAGGGAGGTGCGGGTGCGCAATTCGTCTAGGAATCCGGGGGGCAGGCTCATGATAGGGTAATATCGGTGGTTGCGGGCAGTTTCGCAAGGCGGTTTCGAAAGGGCGGGAATCGCGCCGGCGTCGGAGCCTCCGGCGGGAGTATTTCCGGCAATAATGAAGGCTGAGGGCCAATTGATCTGGCTATTTGATCTGGATGGTCTGGCGCAGGCTGCCGTCGCTTTGGTTGAAGATCAGGATCTGGTTGTCGGTGGTGACAACCGCGTACCAGTCCCGGCCCCGGGTGAAGGTTTCAGCCGTGGTGCCGTCTGGCAGGGTGATGCTGGCGGGCAGCGGCAGCGGGTCTTCGACGGCGCGAATAACATTCGGCACCCGGATGACAATCAGGATGATGATGGTTACAAGGCCTGCAATCATTGATCCCGTCAGGATGGTGACAAGGATCCGCAGGAACCTTAGATTGGCGGGTTCGCCTGAATTATCCGGAAGAGTGTCCATGTCTGACCTGTTGCTGCATCTTGTGATCGGGGAAAATCCCCCGCCCCGGCTTGATAAGGCCTTGGCCGCCGTTGCGCCAGCGGAAGCGTCGCTTAGCCGGTCGCATCTGGGCAAGCTGATCGAAAAAGGATCGGTGGCGCGGGAAAATGGCGAGGTCGTGACGGCTTTGAAGACCCGCAGTCAGGCGGGCGAGGTTTTTCTTGTGACCTTGCCTGCGGCTGAGGACATTGACGCACAGCCTGAAAAAATCCCGCTTGAGGTGGTTTATGAGGATGGCGATCTGATCGTTGTCAACAAACCGGCCGGGATGGTGGTGCATCCGGCACCGGGGTCGGAAACCGGGACATTGGTGAACGCTTTGCTGCATCATTGCGGTGACAGTCTGTCAGGTATTGGTGGCGAAAAACGGCCGGGTATTGTGCACCGGATCGACAAGGAAACCTCGGGGCTGTTGGTGGTGGCGAAATCGGATCGTGCCCATCACGGGCTGGCGGCGCAGTTTGCGGATCATTCGCTTGAGCGGCATTATCTGGCGATCTGTTATGGCGTTCCGTCGCGGGCCGATCCCAGGCTGGCCGGGATCTCCGGTGTGGCCTTTGAGGAGGGCAATGTGATCCGGGTGTCGGGCAATATCGCGCGTCACAAGACCGATCGCAAACGTCAGGCCGTAGTGGTCAATGCCGGGCGGCATGCGATCACCCGGCTGCGGGTGCTTCAGGGGATTGGGACGGCGGCGGCCTTGGTGGATTGCTGGCTTGAAACCGGGCGGACGCATCAGATCCGGGTGCATATGACCCATATCGGTCACGCGCTGATTGGTGATCCGGTTTATGGCGGGCGGCGCATGTTGGGGGCCAAGGCGGTGGGGCTGGCGGGTCTGGCTGCGGTGCGCGATTTTTCGCGTCAGGCGTTGCATGCGGCGACGCTGGGATTTGTGCATCCGGTCAGTGGCGAAACCCTGCGGTTTGAGGCGGATATGCCATTGGACATGCAGACCCTGCTTGCGGCATTGGCGGAAACCTGATCACGATTAAGGGAGTATTAACCTCTTGAAATTCAGGATATCGCACCTATTTCGTAGTATGTAACGAAGATTAACATCGACAGGGCAACAATATGAGCTATGCAAATCTACCGGCACCGTCACCCGAACAGGGGCTGAACAGGTATATGCAGGAAATCCGCAAGTTCCCGATGCTGGAACATCAGGAAGAGTTCATGCTGGCCAAGCGCTGGGTTGACCATGAAGACAGCGGCGCGGCGCATAAGTTGGTGACCTCGCATCTGCGGCTGGCCGCGAAAATCGCGATGGGGTATCGCGGCTATGGCCTGCCAACCGCCGAGGTGGTCTCTGAAGCCAATGTCGGCCTGATGCAGGCGGTCAAGCGGTTTGACCCCGATAAAGGGTTCCGGCTGTCGACCTATGCGATGTGGTGGATCCGCGCCAGTATTCAAGAATATATCCTGCGGTCCTGGTCGCTGGTGAAAATGGGCACGACGTCGGCCCAGAAGAAGCTGTTTTTCAATCTGCGCAAAGCCAAAAACCGGATCGGCGCGCTGGAAACCGGGGATTTGCGGCCCGAAAACGTGGCCCGGATCGCCAATGATCTGAACGTGACCGAAACCGAGGTTATTTCGATGAACCGGCGGATGTCGGGGGGTGATGCCTCGCTGAATGCGCAGATCGCGACGGATGGCGAAGGCTCCAGCGAGTGGCAGGACTGGCTTGAGGATGAAGATGCCGATCAGGCCGGGGAATATGCTGAAAAGCAGGAACTGGACACGCGGCGCGAATTGCTGATGCAGGCGATGGCCGATCTGAATGATCGCGAGCGTGATATTCTGGCCAAACGCAAGTTGGAGGACAGCCCGGTGACCCTGGAAGAACTGTCCGGCGAGTACGGTGTCAGCCGGGAGCGTATCCGGCAGATCGAAGTCCGGGCGTTTGAAAAGCTGCAAACCAAAATGCGCAGTCTGGCAGCAGAAAAGGGCATGATGGCAGCGGCCGGATAGGTTTTGGGCGACTTGGAATTGCGCTGGATCAATGACGCAGATCGCAGGGTTTGTTAAGAGGGTTGCAACCCAATTAGCAGGATGAGACCCATGAAACCTATTCACACGCTTATACTGATTGCCAGCGAGCACGACGCGCGGTTCCTTGAAAACAAGGGGGTTGGCAAGGGCATTCAACAATTGGCGCAAGTCAGCAATGATGCGATTGCCGATCAGTTGAAGGACTATGCCGATCAGCCGACCTCGGGCCATGCTTCGGTAGGCGAGGGGCGGTTTCATGTCGCCCCGTCGGGGGATCCGCGTCAAGCTAAGCGGCTGGCATTTGCGCGGTATCTGGTCAAGCTGACCGGCGAGAAGATGCAGCGCCCGGGCTATGACCGGCTGGTGGTCAGTGCGGCCCCCGCGATGCTGGGGGTGCTGCGTGATCAATTGGACGGCACACTAAAAGGACGGCTTTACGCAGATATCGACAAGGATCTGGTGGCAATTCCCACCGCTGATCTGGCCAAACATTTCAATGCGGTGCTGGCGGTTTAGACACGCCACCCGATTTAGGAGAACGCTATGTCAAACGAAAACACCAATACCGACACCACGGCCCAAACCCCGGCCCAAACTTACGAGCCAGAAGCCAATATCTGGATGCGCGGCTTGTTCATGCTGATCTTCGCGCTGTTCTTTGCCCTGGCAGAAACCCTGTTGGGTGTGCTGGCGGTCGTTCAGTTCTTCTGGATCTTGTTCACCAAAGAGCGGAACAAGGCAATCGCGGACTTCGGGCAAGGCCTGGGCCGCTGGCTGATGCAGGTTGCTGAATTTCAGGTCGGTACGACCGAGGAAAAACCCTTTCCCTGGACGCCCCTCACCTGATCTGACTTGCCCGAGCCGCCCTTTCGGGGGCGGCATGGGGAGCCTCTGCCCTTAGGCAAGCCACGCCGCGCATCCGCTCTGCGGAATTAACAATGGCGAAAGCCGTGAATTCGCTTTAGACAGGCGCGAAACCAAGGCCCGGGCAAGCAAGATGACCAACCGACTGGCGCACGCAGTGAAACTGTGGTGGCACGATAAAACCGACCCCGAAAAGCGGCAGTTCCGCAAACGCGTGCGCACCTATTTCCGCGAGCGCGGGCAAGGCACACCCAACACCTATTCCGGCCTTGGCCCGGGTTCGGTGGTGTTCGATCTGGGCGGCTACAAAGGCGAATGGGCCGATGCGATGCGCCGGCTTTACGACTGCCATGTGCATGTTTTTGAACCTCACCCGACATTCGCCGCCATTCTGCAGCAGCGCTTTGCCGAGGATGCCAAAGTCACCTGCCACGACTTCGCCCTTGGTCGTGCTGATGGCAGCCTCAGCCTGTCGGACAGCGCCGATGCCTCGTCGGCTTTTATCAAAGACGGCGCGCATGTGGTTGGCCGGATCAGGGCGGCGGCCGAGGTGCTGGCGGAACTTGATCCCAGCGACATCGCCGTCACCAAGATCAATATCGAAGGCGGTGAATATGATATTCTGCCGGCCCTGATCGACACCGGCTGGATCAGCAAATTCCAGACCCTGACGATCCAGTTTCACAACTATTCCGAAGGCGACAAACAGCGCCGCGCCGATATCCGTGCCGGGCTTGCCAAAACCCACCGCTGCACCTGGAATTATGAATTCGTCTGGGAAGAATGGGTGCGCCTGGACGTAGCGACTGCTGTCTAGAGCTTGTCGCGTTCTAAACAAACTGCTCGCGGATCAGCCGTTCTTCCAGACCATGGCCCGGATCGAACAGGATCCGGTGGCGGATCGTCGGGTCGCTGCGGATCTCGACCGACAGGACATTGCGCGCGTCGCGGCTGTCGGCGACGGCGGTGACGGGGCGTTTATTTGGCTCCAACACTTCAAACTTGACCAGGGCGGCTTTGGGCAGTAGGGCGCCGCGCCATCGGCGGGGGCGGAAGGCGGCCACCGGGGTCAGGGCCAGAACCTCGGCCCCAATGGGCAGGATCGGGCCGTGGGCGGAATAGTTGTAAGCGGTCGAGCCAGCCGGCGTTGCCAGCAGCGCGCCATCGCAGACCAGTTCTTCCATGCGCACCCGCCCGTCGATGCTGATCCTGAGTTTCGCCGCCTGTGGGCCGGTACGAAACAGCGACACTTCGTTGATCGCCAGCGCCTGCACCTCGGTGCCATCGGCGCAGACCGCGTTCATCCGTAACGGGTTCAAAACCGCCTCTTCCGCCTCGGCCAGCCGTTCGCGCAGGTCGTCCTCGGCGTATTCGTTCATCAAAAAGCCGATGGTGCCGCGGTTCATGCCGTAAACCGGCGTGTCGAGGCCTTGGGTGGAAAACAGCGTCGACAACATGAACCCGTCGCCGCCCAGCGCCACGATCACCCTGGCCTGTTCGGGCGCGACATGGCCATAACGCGCCTTCAGCGCGGCGGCGGCCTCTTCGGCCACCTCGGTGTCGCTGGCCAGAAAGCAGATTTTCTCGGGTTTGTCGGTCATCACCACGCCTGTTCACTTAACGGCCATCATCATGCCCGTGTCAGGCAGCGGTTCAAGCGGTAAATGCGGCAGCTGCACAAATTCAGCCAGCACCCGTTGCCTCGCCTCGCACTCCCCCCCGCTCAATGGCGCGCAAATCGTCGCCCTTGTCGCTTTTCGTGTTCTCCCGTCGTGGCGCTTGCGCTAAGAGCGCTTCCAGTGAACATGGCCCGCCCTTCAGGAGATATTCTATGACCGCATCCGTCCGCGACACCGGCTTTTTCAGCGAAAGCCTGACCACCCGCGATCCCGAGCTTTTTGCCTCGATCACCGGCGAGCTTGGCCGCCAGAGGGACGAGATCGAACTGATCGCCTCCGAAAACATCGTCAGCCGGGCGGTGATGGAGGCGCAAGGCTCGGTCATGACCAACAAATATGCCGAGGGTTATCCCGGGCGGCGCTATTATGGCGGCTGTGAATATGTTGATGTGGCCGAAAATCTGGCCATCGATCGCGCCAAGCAACTGTTTGGCTGTGACTACGCCAATGTGCAGCCGCATTCCGGCAGCCAGGCCAACCAAGGCGTGATGCAGGCGTTGATCAAACCCGGCGACACCATTTTGGGGATGAACCTGGCCTCAGGTGGTCATCTGACCCACGGTGCCGCCCCGAACCAGTCGGGCAAGTGGTTTCATGCGGTGCAATATGGTGTGCGCAAGCAGGACAACCTGATTGATTACGACCAGATTGAAGAGCTGGCCCGCGAACATCAGCCGAAACTGATCATCGCCGGTGGCTCGGCCATTCCGCGGCAAATTGATTTCGCCAAGTTCCGGGCGATTGCCGATATGGTTGGGGCTTATCTGCTGGTGGACATGGCGCATTTTGCGGGCCTTGTGGCAGCGGGCGAGCATCCCAGCCCGTTTCCCTATGCGGATGTCGCGACGACGACGACGCACAAGACCCTGCGCGGGCCGCGTGGCGGCATGATCCTGACCAATGACGAGGCGATTGCCAAAAAGATAAACTCGGCGATTTTTCCAGGCATTCAGGGTGGGCCGCTGATGCATGTGATCGCCGCCAAAGCCGTCGCTTTTGGCGAGGCGCTGCGGCCGGAGTTTAAGACCTATCAGCAAGCGGTGATCCGCAATGCGCAGGTGCTGGCCGAGACCCTGATGAAGGGCGGGCTGGACATCGTCACCGGCGGAACGGACACCCATGTGATGCTGGTGGATTTGCGGCCCAAAGGGGTGAAAGGCAATGCCACCGAAAAGGCGCTGGGACGGGCCAATATCACCTGCAACAAGAACGGCATTCCATTTGACCCGGAAAAACCGATGGTGACGTCAGGCGTGCGTCTGGGCAGCCCTGCGGGCACTACGCGCGGTTTCGGCGAGGCGGAGTTTGTGGCGATCGGTCAGATGATCGTTGAGGTCGTTGACGGGCTTGCGGCCAATGGCGAAGACAACAATGGCGCGGTCGAAGCGGCGGTGAAAACCAAGGTAGCGGCACTTTGTGCGCGCTTTCCGATCTACGAAAGTCTGTAAATCTTTCTGAGGCTTAGCAAGGGGCGGCAGAGTTTTGCCGCCCTTTTTGCGTTGTCGGTAACCGCTTTTTAACCCTGGTTGTGAAATCCTTGGGCCACACGGTCATCCAGGGGGATCTCATGACGTTGAAAGCACTGGTTTTAGATTCAGACGGCACATTGGCGGAAACCGCCGATGTGAAGCGCGCGGCTTTCAATCAAGCCTTTGTCGAGTTTGGGCTTGATTGGGTCTGGGGTCGGGGCATTTACGCCCAGATTCTGGCCAACGCCCTGCCCGGCGCTGAGGTTGAGTTTTATACCCTGATGCGCCATCCCGAAATGTTCAACCGGCTGGAACGCACGGGGCTTTTGGACAAGATCCCCAGACGTCAGAAGGCGATTTATCTAGGCTTGCTTGAGGCCGGGGCAGCCCCGTTGCGGCCCGGCATCGCCCGGCTGCTGGCTGAAGCGGCAATGAGCAAGATGAAACTGGCGATTTGTTCGACCAGCCCACGGGCCGAGTATGAGTTGCTGTTGTTCAACCGGTTCGGTCGGGAAATGATCGACGCGCTTAAAGGCTCGGTCTCGGGGGAGGATCTGCAAGGGGTGTCGCCGATCCAGGCTTACCGAACCTGCCTTGCCCGGCTGCAACTGCATCCCAGTGAGGTGATGGTGATTGAAGACGCGCCAAACGGTGTGGCGGCAGCGGCCAGTCTGGGGATGCAGGTGGTCGCGACGCCAAGTCTTTACACCCTGTCAGGCCGGTTCAGTGCCGCCACGCTGGTGGTCAGCGATCTGGGCCATCCGGCGGCGCCGCTGGCGGTTTTGAAGGGCGATGCTGAGGGTGCTGCCTATCTGTCGCTGGAGGCGTTGCGGCGCGTGCATGGCCAGAAAGACCCGGTTGCAATCAACCGCGCGGCCTGAGTTTCGGGCGATCCCGGCGTGACTTCAGACCCCTCCCCTAAGCGCCGACAGATTTGCGCACCATGTCCCAATAAATCGCCTCGATCCGTTCTCGACTTAGACGGCCCCCTTGCCGAAACCAGGTGTTAACGCCGGTCAGCATGGCGATCAGGGCCATCGTCGCCAGTTTGGTGTCGGGAATGTCAAAAACCACGGCGGCCTGGCCCTGCTTGAGGATGGTTTCTAGCTGGTTTTCATATTGCCGCCGCAGAGCTTCGATGCTGGCGAAATTTTCCGCCGTTAAGTTGCGCAATTCCATGTAGGAGATGAACACCGCATCGGGGCGGTCCAGATGGTAGGAGATATGAAACCGGGTGAACTGCCGCAATTGATCGGGCGGGGCTGCGGGCAATGGTGCCGCCGCCCAGGCGTCCAGCAGGCCAAGCATGTGGTCCTGCATCAGGTCAAACAGCAGGCTTTGTTTGTCGGGTGTGTAAAGATAAAGGGCACCGGCCTGCACCCCGACCTCCTTGGCGATCTGGCGCATCGACACCGCCGCATAGCCTTGCCGGGCAAACAGTTTCAGGGCTGCTTGCCTTATTTTCGGGCCGGTAATTTCTGAATGCGATCCGGTTTTGCGGGCCATGTTTCCTCCGTCAGGTATGATCACTGAACGGATGTTCATTTCCCAGCCTGTGGTAAAGAAAATTTGCTGGAAAGCTTGGCGACTCGGGGTTTGGGGTATAGGGTTTCGTTGGATCAGCTGCCGATCCACGTTGCCAGAAGTATTGTGATTGATGCCTTATGCCCGCTATTTCATAGCCACGCTGCTGGCTGTTGCCGCCCTTGTCGGTTGTGACAGAACCCTCGGCGTGCCGGATATTGCCCGCGTGCATGCCCCGGACTCGTCCACGGCTCCTTACCTTAGTTTCCTGCCCGCCGAGCAGATTAAATCCGGCGATCTAATCGATTTTGACCGTTCGGACGCATCGGTGCGCGCGCTTTTATCGCGGGCAGAACGGCTGCGCGCCCGCGCCCGCTGGCTGGATCAGCAGGACTGACCGGCGCTGACGGTCACCACCCCTGACAGCATTTGCCAAACCATCTGCCAAACCATCTGCCAAACCATCGTGCTTACGCGCCTTGGCATCATTGCGCCGCCCTGAAATTCCGGCTAACAGACGGGCGAGTTTTCCCCTGTTGACGGAGCCCCGCCATGACATCCCCGCTGCGCCTTGGAATTGCTGGACTTGGAACTGTCGGCGTCGGGGTCATCCGCATTGTTGAGCGCCACGCAGACCTTCTGGCCGCGCGGGCCGGATGCCGAGTGGAAATCACGGCCGTTTCGGCCCGGTCCAAAACCCGCAAACGCGGTGTCGATCTGTCCCCCTATGCTTGGGAGGACGACCCGGTCGCCCTGGCCAAACGCGATGATATCGACGTTTTTATTGAGCTGATGGGCGGCGAAGACGGCCCGGCCAAAGCCTCGGTCGAGGCGGCGTTGGCAGCAGGCAAACATGTGGTCACGGCCAACAAAGCGATGCTGGCGATACATGGCCAGGCGATGGCGGAACAGGCCGAAGCGGCGGGTCTGGCCTTGCGGTTTGAAGCGGCGGTCGCAGGCGGCATCCCTGTGGTGAAAGCCCTGACCGAAAGCCTTGCGGGCAATCAGATCAAGCGCGTGATGGGCGTGATGAACGGCACCTGCAACTACATCCTGACCCGGATGGAAAACGATCATGTATCGTATGACGAAGTTTTCGCCGATGCCAAGGCGCTGGGCTATCTTGAGGCCGATCCGAACCTTGATGTCGGCGGGATTGATGCCGGTCACAAGCTGGCGCTGCTGTCGGCCATTGCCTTTGGCACCAAGGTTAATTTTGCCGGGGTTGAGCTGGAAGGCATCCAGCGAATCGCGATCACCGATATCGAGCAGGCTGCCGATATGGGCTACCGGATCAAGCTTTTGGGGGTGGCGCAACTGACCGGGCGGGGCCTCGAACAGCGGATGCAGCCTTGTCTTGTGCCATCAGACTCCCCGCTTGGGCAGCTTGAAAACGCCACCAATATGGTCCTGCTGGAAGGCGACGCGGTCGGGCAGATCGTGCTGCGTGGCGCGGGCGCTGGCGAGGGGCCGACGGCTTCGGCGGTGATGGGCGATGTGATGGATATCGCGCGCGGGTTTCGCGTGTCGACCTTCGGGCAGCCTGCGTCGAGCTTAACCGATATTCAGTCGGCCCAGGTGAAGGCCCCTGCGGCTTATTACCTGCGCCTGACGCTGAAAGATGCGCCCGGCGTGTTGCACAAGATCACCGGCGCGCTGGCGGATGCCGGGGTTTCGATCGACCGGATGCGGCAATATTCCCACAAAGACACCGCGGCCCCCGTGCTGATGGTCACCCATAAAACCACGCGGGCCGAGCTTGATCACGCATTGGAAGGCATGGTTGCGACCGGTGTGACCTTGCAGGATCCGGTTGCGATCCGGATTGAAGACGTCTGAAAAGCCGCCTGATCCTGGCCCGCGCCGGTTTGCAACCGCGCCCCGCTGGCCTATATGTGGGATGGCATGGCCGTCGGGCCAGGTGATGTCTGGGGGACTGACGTGAGCGAACAGTTAGAGTTTAACGACCGGTCGCTGGCGCTGTGCCTGGCGCGGGTGTCCGAGGCCGGGGCGCTGTCGTCAGCGGGTTTTATCGGCCGGGGCGATGAAGAGGCCGCGACCGAAGCCGCGGTCAATGGCATGCAGATCGCACTGAACCGTATGGATATCTCCGGGCATATCGTGGTTGGTGAAGGCGAGGAAGGCGACGTGCCGGACCTGTTTGTCGGCCAGACCACCGGTAATGGGAATGGCCCGAATGTCGACATCGCGTTGGAGGCGCTTGAGGGCAAAACTCTGGTCGCCAAGGGCATGCCCAACGCCCTGTCGGTGATCGCGATGGGGCCACGCGGGTCGATGATGCAGGCCCCTGATCTTTATATGGACAAGCTGGCGATCGGCCCGGGTTATCCTGACGGTCTGGTGACGCTTGATATGTCCCCGACCGAGCGGATTTCGGTGTTGGCCAAGGCGAAATCCTGCGCGCCTGGTGATTTGACGGTCTGCGTGCTGGACCGGCCCCGGCATGAGGATCTGATCGCGGAGCTCCGGCAAACCGGTGCGCGCGTTCGGCTGATCAGCGACGGCGACGTCGCGGGTGTGATCCATGTGGCTGAGGCTGCACGCACCGGCATTGACGTTTACATGGGCATCGGCGGCGCGCCGGAAGGTGTGCTTGCGGCGGCGGCGCTGAAATGCCTGGGCGGACAGATCGAAGGCCGGTTGGTGCTGCGCAGCCCGGATGATGCGATGCTGGCCAGGATGGCCGGGATTACCGCGCCCGACCAGATTTTCAAGCGCGATGACATGATCGGGGCCGAGGTGGTTTTTGCCGCAACCGGGGTGACGGATGGCGCGTTGTTGCACGGTATTCGCCAGCCGACCGGCCAGATCGAGGCGGAGACGCTGTTGATGCGGTCGCGCACCGGGTCTGTGCGGTTTTTGTCCTATCGCAAGAAACTGCGGCAGGTGGCGGGATGACCGGTTTGGCTGCTTGGCTTGGGTGTCGGGGCCGGGCTCCGCAAGTTTTATGAGCGCGTTTTTAGGCGTTGAAGCCTCGGCGACCGGGCGGCGATGGGTCGGGCCAGATGCGGCCCAGGACCGGCTGGCGGAGCGCCTGGCGCAGCAGTCGGACCTGCCGCTGTCACTGTGTCAGATTCTGGCGCGGCGTCAGGTTTCGGAAGACGCGGTTGACGATTTTCTGAACCCGTCGCTGAAAGCACTGATGCCCGATCCGTCGGGGATGCGCGACATGGACAAGGCCGCCGCGCGGTTTCTAAACGCAGTTACCACACGTCAGCGGATCGCGATTTTTGCGGATTATGATGTCGATGGCGGCGCGTCTGCGGCACTGCTGTTAAGCTGGCTGCGCGATCTTGGGCTGAACGCCACGCTTTATATTCCGGACCGGATCGACGAGGGCTATGGCCCGAATGAACCGGCGATGCGCGCGTTGGGTCAGGCCCATGATCTGATCGTTTGCGTGGATTGCGGAACGCTGTCGCATGGGCCGATTGCAGCTGCCAAGCCTGCCGATGTGATCGTTCTGGATCATCACCTGGGTGGGGAAACCCTGCCGGATTGCGTCGCCGTTGTGAACCCAAACCGGCAGGATGAAGACGGCACCCTTGGCTATCTTTGCGCCGCTGGGGTGGTGTTTATGCTGCTGGTTGCGG
>CAYXXQ010000036.1:0-630 GCA_964469075.1 uncultured Rhodobacter sp. | reverse complement strand
TGCGTGAAAGCGGCAGGGCTGGTCCCGATCTCATCGCGCTTTTGGATCTGGTGGCACTGGCGACGGTCGCGGATGTGGCACCCCTGATTGGTCTCAACCGCGCTTTGGTGCAGCAGGGATTGAAGGTGATGGCCCGGCGTGATCGGGTCGGATTAACGGCCCTAAGCGATGTTGCGCGGCTGGATACGGCCCCGACGGCCTATCATCTTGGCTTCATGCTGGCCCCCCGGGTCAATGCCGGGGGGAGGATCGGCAAGGCGGATTTGGGCGCGCGGTTGCTGGCCTGCAATGATGCGCAGGAGGCCGCTGCCCTGGCGGCGCGGCTGGATCAGTTGAACACCGAGCGGCGCGATGTTGAAGAGCAGGTGCGCCTGCAAGCACTGGCCCAGGCCGAGGCGCGGGGGCTTGACGGGCCACTAGTTTGGGCGGCGGGCGAAGGCTGGCATCCCGGCGTGGTCGGCATCGTCGCCTCGCGCCTGAAAGAGATCGCAAATCGCCCGGCGGTGGTGATCGGGTTTGATGGCGACGAGGGCAAAGGCTCGGGCCGGTCGGTGGCCGGGGTTGATCTTGGCGCGGCCATTGCCCGGCTGACGGCGGAGGGATTGTTGACAAAGGGCGGCGGCCACAAGA
>CAYXXQ010000035.1:13694-16606 GCA_964469075.1 uncultured Rhodobacter sp. | reverse complement strand
CCGACGTCACCGTCTGCGCATCCGGCAACCGCGCCGCCTTACGCGCCGCGTCGTCAGGGAGGTGGCTAAAATTTCTGTCGATCAACATGGTATCATCCCGCATTCTGACGCAATCGCGTCTGGTAGTCATTTGCCTGCCAGTCAGCTCTAGCCAACCATTGCGTTTCTGGTTGGCGGGCAGCCAGCGATGGCGACACATCAACCGCGTCAAAGCCCGATCGCCTGGCCATTGCGTATTGATCCGCGATCAAGCCAGATGCCCGCAGACTGTTGCAGTATCCCCAAAGCCGCAGCAGGCGCGCTTGCGAAAAGCCGCGTCCATCGGAAAAACCGGCAAAATGGATGCGGATGGTTGCGGTTCCTGACAGGATCGGCCGCAATTCCGCGACATCGGCTTCGCCCGGCAGATCGATATTCAATTGCGTTGCATCGCGCGTGGCTAAGGCCGTTTCAAGGTCGACGAATACCTCGGTCGCGGCGGCATTTTGGAACCCCCTGTCTGTCATTATTTGAGTCACGCTGCTGACCTTTCCGCGTCCGTTGCCTTGGATTTCAACACGTGAATGCCGCATTCCAGTTTGCCGCGATCCCGCCAGCGACCCGCGCGCGGGTCTTCGCCCCTGGTGATTTGCGTCGTGCAGGGCTTGCAGCCGATTGACGGATATCCGCGCCCGACCAAGGGATGACGCGGCAGATCATGCGCGTCGATATAGGCCTGCACATCGCCCGGTGCCCAGTTGACCAGCGGATTGATTTTCAGCTTCCCGCCCGCATCGGTTTCAAATATCGGTATCTGGCTGCGCGTCCCGCATTGGTAGCGTTTGCGCCCACTAATCCAGGTGTCAAACTCGGCCAGCCCGGTTGCCAGCGGCGCAACTTTACGCAATTCGCAACAGGCATCCGGATCAAAATGATGCAGCAGATTGTCAGGGTCTTTGGCAAAAAGATCGTGTCGGTCGGCGCGTAGGATACGGATGTCCTGTAAGCCCAAATGATCGGCCAGGTCGCCCTGATAGGCCAAAGTTTCGACAAACAGCAGTTCGGTATCCAAAAACAAAACCGGCAGATGTGCGTCAATCCGGGACACCATGTGCAACAGAACCACAGCATCGGCCCCGAAGGATGAGACCAGCGCGATACGTCCGCAACCATCCCTTCCAAGCACATGGGCAAGGACGGTTTCCGCGGCTGTATCCTGAAACTGCGCATTCAGTTCATAGGCGGGCGAGGCTTTGGTTGGAACAATCAAATCATGCCGCATGCGACACCTCGGCAGTGGGATAAAGAGCGCGTTTAAAGGGCACCATTGTCAGCCGTATGAAGGCCTGGTGGAAACTCTCGTCCGGGCTTTGCCGCAACTCCAGATAGGTGTGGATCAGCCGTTCGATTGCTGGCAGGATTTCGCTGGCGGAAAAGCCGGGGCCAACCCGCTGACCGATGGCCGGTGTCTGGGTAGCATCGCCGCCAAGCGTGATCTGATAGCTTTCAGCGCCTGCTTTTTCCAACCCCAGAATACCGATATGACCGATGTGATGATGACCGCAGGCGTTGATGCAACCAGAGATCTTGATCTGTAGCAGACCGATATCGTGTTCAAGCTTAAGTTCTTGAAATCGCGTTGCAATTTCCTGGGCGACGGGAATTGATCTGGCGGTGGCCAGATCACAATAATCCATGCCAGGGCAGGCGATGATGTCGGAAACCCGGCCGACATTTGCGCTTGCCAAACCTGCGGCTTTCAAGCCCGCGTAAAGCAGTGGTAAATGCGCTTTGGCGACATGGGGCAGCACCAGGTTCTGTTCATGACTGACCCTGATTTCGTCATAACCATAGGCTTCAGCCAGCTTCGCCACAGCGCGCATCTGGTCCGAGCTTGCATCCCCCGGCGTCTGCCCATGCGCCTTGAGTGAGACCGTAACGATCGCATAACCCGCATGTCGGTGGGGCGTTGTGTTGGTGTCGACAAAGGATCGAAAAACCGGATTTCTGCGCATCTCAGCCTGGAAGTCCAGATCGGACAGATCGGAAAATTCAGGCGATGCAAAATCTGTTTCGATGGCCTTCAAGACCTGCTGATCAGCCCCGCCAAAGCTGGCGCGTTGCAGCAGGTAGCGCTGTTCGATCTGGGATTTCAGGCTTTCAAGACTGTGCTCGTGCAGCGTGATCTTGATGCGGGCCTTGTACTTGTTATCGCGCCGTCCGATCGCGTTGTAAACCTGTAGGATCGCTTCCAGATAGGGCAGCAAATCGGCCTTGGGAAGGAAATTCCGGATGATTCGGCCGATCATTGGCGTGCGCCCAAGACCACCACCGACGCTGACCTGATAACCGGGCTGACCCCTGTCGTCGCGCAGCAGGCGCAGGCCGACATCGTGAAACCGCGTTGCGGCCCTGTCGTTCTTGCTGCCCGTCACCGCGATCTTGAATTTTCGCGGCAGAAAAGCGTATTCCGGGTGGTCGGTTGACCATTGGCGGATCAGTTCGGCGGTGGGACGCGGATCGTCCATTTCATCCGCTGCCGCACCGGCAAAATGATCAGAGGTCACGTTGCGAATGCAGGCACCGCTTGACTGGACTGCATGCATGTCAACCTCGGCCAATGCGTCAAGGATGTCTGGCACCTCGGCCAGTTTTGGCCAGTTGAACTGGATGTTTTGCCGGGTTGTAAAATGGCCATAACCGCGATCAAACCGGTCGGCGATATCGGCCAGTTGCCGCATTTGCGCGCTGCGTAAGGTGCCATAGGGGATCGCCACGCGCAGCATATAAGCGTGCAACATCAGATAGAGGCCGTTCATCAGGCGCAGGGGCTTGAACTCTTCCTCGGTCAGGGAGCCGTCGAGCCGTCGCTGCACCAACGCCCTGAAATCGCGGTTGCGTTGGGCCAGGAAATCGCGGTCAAATTGGTTATA
>CAYXXQ010000035.1:0-13594 GCA_964469075.1 uncultured Rhodobacter sp. | reverse complement strand
TCGCGACACCACCTGCCGGTTTGCGTGCGATAGATCACGTCGCCTTCCAATAGATGGCTGGCGGTGACGACGTGGCTGACAGGTTTTGACGTGTGAGATCTGGTCATTTCGGGTTCCTTCCGGCTTGTGCGATATGGAACTATTTTCTGATCTAAAGGCAATAAGGACCGATAGATAAGAAATATCTTCTGCCAACGTCTTTGAACCTGTGAATTTTGTCTGCATCTGTCGATATTCCAAAACCCAGATGCCAGAACATAGATGAACTCAAAAAACTGTTCACGTGGTCACTCCGCCAAGCCCGATTAAATCAGTTCTATATGCAGCGGAATCTTCGAAAACCGGAGTGTCAGCCCACCAGTAATCACCGCACGCCTTGTGCACAAGCTGACCCCTTCCATATATTCACGTTCTGGAATATCCTTTGCCAATCCCTGCCCGTGAAAGGCCTGAACCCATGCTGAAACCTACCCGTCGCGCTTTGTTGAAACTTGCTGCTGCTGCCCCGGCGCTGGCGCTGCCTGCTCCGCTTGCCGCCGCCCTAAGCGGGCCTTCCGGCGATCAACCGCCCTTCTTTCGTTTCACGGTGGGGGATGCCAAAATCACTGTGGTGTCAGACGGCCATCTGGCCCTGCCCGCCAGCGGTCTTGGCGTCAATGCAGATCCGGCGGAGGTCAAAGCCTTCCTGATTGCCCATCAGATTTCTGCCAGTGAAAACTACTCCCACACTAACCATCTGGTGATTGAAATCGGTGGCAACACAGTCCTGATTGATGTTGGCTCTGGCAATCGGTTCCAAAACACGGCGGGACGGTTGATCAGCAATCTTGAGGCGGCGGGAATTGATGGTGGCGACATCACCCATGTCGTCATCACCCACGCCCATCCCGATCATATCTGGGGCATTCGCGACGACTTTGATGAGCCGATTTTTCCCGATGCGGAATACATCATCGGCGATCAGGAATATTCTTGGTGGATGCAGAACGACCTGGTCAATCAGGTCACGCCCGAGATGCAGCAGTTCGTCGTTGGCGCGGTCAATTCACTGACGGCGGAGGGGCTGGAGTGGACGATGGCCGCTGACGGTCAGGAAGTTGTTCCCGGCGTTCGCCTGATGGCGACACCCGGCCACACGATGGGGCATATGAGCGTGCTGATTGACAGCGAGGGCGATCAATTGCTGGCCCTGGGGGATGCGATGAACCATGCTTACATCACGGTTGAGCGGCCCGATTGGGTTGGCAGTTTTGACCAGGATCCGGATCAGACTGTGGCAACCCGCCGTCGGCTTTTGGACATGGCGACGCGCGATAGCATTCCGGTTTTAGGCTATCACTTCCCGTTTCCTGGGGTTGGGCATGTGATGATGGATCGGGGAATTTATCGTTTTGTTCCAGCCCTTTGGCGCTGGCAAGACGGTTAGCGGAGCGTCCCTTCTACCCGCGCCACGCCAGCTACTTTCCGCGCGCGGCCTGATAGTCCTCCCAGCGGTCAACGACCTGGCGATACCAAAGCTCCCCCGCGGTTAGAAACCAGGGGTAGTCGCCGAAATGATAGGGGCGGGTTGTTGGAAATGTCTGTGCGTAGGCGGTGTCGCCGCGCTTGTCGCCAAGGGCGCGGTAGGCGACTTTCATCCCAAGATAGGGCGCAAGTGCCACGCCGCTGCCGGAATAGCCAACCGCGAAATGCGCGCCCATATGGCTGCCGACATGTGGCATTTGCTCAAAGGTAAACCCGGTATAGCCCCGCCAGGAATGGGTGATTTTGACGTCTCGCAGATCGGGCCAGATGCCAATCATCGTTGCCCTCAAACGCTTTGCTGCATAATGCGGCCCGTATGGCACCATGCCGGCCCGGCCGCCAAAAATGATCCGGCTGCCGTCAGGTGAAACCCGGTAATAGGAATGCCGCGCGCGGGTCTCAACCATCATCCGCCGACCAGGGGCCAGTGATGAAACCACGGCGTCAGGCAATGGTTCGGTCGCGATGATGAAACTTGGCAGCGGAAAAACCCGGCGCGCCAGCCAGGATAGGGGTCTGCGGGTATAGCCGTTGGTGGCAAGGATCAGCTTTTCCGCCTTGATGGGACCGGTGCTGGTGGTGACCTCATGCGCGCCTTCGCGTCCCGAAAGACCGATCAGGTGGCAGTTTTGAACCACATTCACCCCCTCGGCCAAGGCAATCGCCATCAAGCCGTCGTGAAACTTGCGCGGCTGTAAAGCCCCGTGGTCGGCATAGTAAACGCCACCCGCATAAACCTCGCTGCGGATATGGGATGCGAGGTCAGGTTTGGGGATCACCGCCAAATCATAGGCGGAAATCTCTTTCATCTGCCGCGCCAGCCGGATCATTTCGGCCTGAGCCGCAGCGGTGCTGGACAGCACGATCCGGCCTGTTTGCTGGAAATCGCAGGCGATATTTTCGGCCTTGATAAAATCGCGGGTGAAGGCATAGGCGGCAGGGGCTTCCTGGATCAGCGCCTTTGCTGCATCGGCCCCGAAAGAAGCCGTCATCGCGTCAACGGAAATCCGTGTATGCGCGCCGCACATGCCGCCATTTCGGCTGGACGCGCCCTGACCCGGAATGCCGCCGTCGATCACCGTGACTTTGACCCCAGCACGGTTTGTCGTAATGGCCGCCGAAAGGCCGGTATAGCCAGCGCCGACGACCAGCATTTCGGTCGATGTTGGTGGGACGCTGGGCAAGTCCGGCAGCGGCTGGCCGTCTTCCCACCAGTAAGGGGTGCCAAACTCAGCCATGCTGCGTCAAACCTTACAGATTTTTCAACTTGGCCTGCAATTCAGCAAGCTGTTGCTTGATCGCTTCCAGGTCTTCGGCCTCCTGCGCGGGGGGTTCTGGGGGTTTGCGACCCCAGTTGCCCATCATCGCCGTCATGAATTCCTGCTGCTTTTTCTGCCAACCTTCCAGCCCGCCAAAAGCCGCCATCGGGTCGGGCATAGAGCGTTGGAAATTATCTACCAGGTCGGCCTGCTGCTTTTTGATCATGTCAAAGCTGTGCGACAGAAAATCCGGCACGAAACTTTGAGCCTTATCGGAATAGCTGCGCACAAGATCGGTCAGAACATTGATCGGCAGGACATTTTCGCCTTTGGATTCATGTTCGGTGATGATTTGCAGCAGATATTGCCGGGTCAGGTCATCACCGGATTTGAGGTCGATGATCTGCACTTCGCGACCGGCGCGAATGAAGATGGCGATGTCCTCCAAGGTGACGTAGTCACTGGTCTCGGTATTGTAGAGACGTCGGCTGGCATAGCGCTTGATTAATAGCGGCGCGGTGGTTTCCGTCATGACGAGGCCTCGTTGTTGCGATGCAGCAATGCTAGTGCGGCATTGCAATTGCAGCAAGAGACAAAAAAAGACGGGCCCTTTCGGACCCGTCTCTTATCACCAATAGGGAGGAATTGGCGAATTAGGCAGCTTTAACAGTTGCTTTTTTAACGGCGGCAGTCGCTTCGGTAGTCGCTTTTTTGACAGCCGAGCTGGCTTCTGCCTGGGCTTCTTTGCCAGCGGCCATCATCAATTCAACGGTGTCCATCTGAACTTGCTTGGCAACTTCAGCGAAGGCTGCAACATGCTCGGAAGCGGCTTCAACCGACGCGGATGCGAAATCGGTGACGGCTTTGGAGTAATCAGCAGGATCTTCCTGGGTTTTGGCAACCGACGTCATTTTCGCCAGGGTGTCTTTGGTCCATTTGTTGGAGATCTCGGCGTTTTTCTCAGCAGCGGCCAGAGCAACGTTCGAGAATTTCTCGCCCAGTTCAGCAACGTTTTTGAAAGCGTCGTTGAAGATGTTCATGTCAACAGGCATATCTTCGAACATTTTTGCGAACGGGTTATCAAAGGATTTCTTGGTCATTTTAAGTCTCCATCAGAGAGGGTTTGTTTCTTCTGGAGCTTAGATATATGCCGCAGCGCAGCATTGCAAGTGCAAAATGCTGCGCTGCGGCATTATTTTATTTATCCTTTAGAATCAGATGCTTGGCTTAGCTGTGACGTAGGATCCGGGGGCCGCCTCGATCACAGGATGGCTGAAATCACCCGGTTCACGGGCTTCAATCATGCCGCCAGAGCGTTTTGCGAGCCAGGTTTCCCAACGTGGCCACCACGATCCTTGGTTAAAGGTCGCCGATTCTTTCCAGTCCTCGGGGGACTTCATTTTCGCGTCGTTGGTATAGTGGCCATACTTGTTCTTGCTGGGCGGATTGACGATGCCGGCAATATGCCCGCTTTCCGACAGGATAAATGTCTTGTCGCCCGACATCCGGTTCAGCCCCTGAAACGAACTTTGCCATTTCGCGATGTGATCGGTTTCGCAAGCCACCCCGCAGATCGGGATTTTGACGTCCTTCAGGTTCAGGGTTTCGCCCATCACCGTGAAAGCACCCTTGGCCAGTTGGTTGTCAACGCAAAGCTGGTGCAGGTATTCCTTGGCCAGACGGGCGCTAAGATTGGTGCTGTCGCCGTTCCAGTAAAGCAAATCAAACGCGGGTGGGGCTTCGCCCATCATGTAAGACCGGATCGCCGGGCCATAGACCAGATCATTGGCCCGCAGGTAGGAAAACGTGCGCTGCATGAAGAAAGAATGCAGATATCCCTTCTTTTCAACCTCGTCATCAATGCCGTGCAGAAAATCTTCGTCAAGGAAGACACCCATTTCGCCGGGATCCTCGAAATCGGCAATGGTGGTGAAGAATGTCGCCGAACGGACTGATTTGTCGCCCTTCTTCGCCATATAAGCCAGCGTCGCCGACAGCATCGTGCCTGCGATGCAATAGCCGATGGCGTTGACTTGTTTTTCACCCGTGATCGCCTTGACCTCTTCAATCGCGGTCATGAAGCCTTCCTGCATATAGGTGTCGATCCCGACATCTGCATAGCTGGCATCGGGGTTGACCCAAGACACGACAAACAAGGTGTAGCCCTGTTCGGTGATCCATTTGATCAGGCTGTTTTGTGGTTTCAGATCAAGAATGTAGAACTTGTTGATCCAGGGCGGGAAGATGATCAGCGGCGTCTTGTGGACCTGTTCGGTCTTCGGCGCATATTGAATAAGCTGGAACATCCGGTTTTGATAAACGACCGAGCCTTCGCTGGTCGCGATATTGCCGCCAACCTGAAAAGCGTTCGGATCAGACAGGGTGACACCGATGGCGCCATCATGGCTTTCGATGTCGCGCACAAGGTTCTCCAAACCGTCGACCAGTGACTGACCATTGGTTTCAACCGCTTTTTTCAACGCTTCCGGGTTAGAGCCCAGAAAATTCGACGGTGACATCAGGTCAACGATCTGACGCGAAAAGAAATTGACGCGCTTTTTATCAATTTCATCAAGGTCATCCAGACCTTCAATCGCGTTTTCAATCGCCTCGGACGACAGCAGATACTGCTGTTTGATAAAATTGTAATAAGGGTGGGCGTTCCACATTTCGCCCTTGAAACGCTTATCCGCAGGGCCAGGATCTTCCGGCACAAGTTTGCCTGAAACCAGGCTTTCCTGGGCTTCGACCCAATGTTTCAGCGATTTCCCCCAGAAAGAAACCTGTTGTTCCAGGATCTTGGAGGGATGCGACATCATCTCCGACACATAGGCCGAGGCCGCTTTCAGGTATAATTCCTGACTGGGGCCTTCCAGGGACGGGTTTTTCTCGCGCTGGTTGGCAAGGGCACCAACCAAACGCTTTGTTAACTCTTCGATCCGCTGAATGTTTTCGTTCATCAGTTCGATGTTGGTTTCCGGTGTCACATTATCGGAAGACATATTATCCAATTGCTCCTAGTTTCTGCATGTGCATTATAGGCCGGTACACTTGTCCGGTGTAAAGGCGGGGGGCTCAAACCGGTAAACCGAATGATATGAGGTGGGTTAATAGCCATGAACCAGAATTTTGCAACATACGATATGTATGAAAGCTACCGCTTAGGTAGTGAATGGATGGGCGCGACCGCCAAAGCTTTCTGGTCAAATCCGATTTTCGGGCTCAGCTCCAGCCCTATCCCCGCGACCTTCGCCGCCTGGGGTGAAGTCACCGAACGCGCCTTCTCGCGCATGGTCGCCAAACCGGATTGGGGCATCGATTCGATTGTCACCGCCGGGCGCGAGTATGTCGTCAAAGTTGAAAAAGTATTGGAACGCCCTTTTGGCGACCTGATCCAGTTCAAGGTTGATCGCCCGAACCCGCCGAACCGCCGTGTACTGCTGGTGGCCCCCATGTCCGGCCATTACGCAACGCTTCTGCGCAAAACCGTGCACAGCTTGCTGCCCAACTGCGACGTTTATATCACCGACTGGCACAATGCCCGCGACATCGCCGTCAGCGAAGGCAAGTTTGATATTGAGGATTTCACGCTTTATCTCGTGGATTTCATGAAAGAACTCGGCCGCGATACACACGTCATCGCCGTTTGCCAGCCAGCCCCTTTGACGCTGGCGGCCACCGCCTACCTAGCCGAAGAAGCGCCCGAACATCAGCCCCGCTCCCTGACATTGATCGGCGGGCCGATCGACCCGGACGCTGCCGCAACCGAGGTGACCGATTTTGGCCGCCGTGTCACGATGGGCAGTCTCGAACGGTCTGTCATCCAGCGCGTTGGGGTTAAGCACAAAGGATTTGGCCGTCTGGTTTATCCGGGGGCGGTGCAACTCGCCTCGTTCATTTCGATGAACCTAGAAACCCACGCGCAAGCCTTCCAGAACCAGATCGGCGCTATTGCCCGTGAAGAAGCCGGCGAACATGACCGCCACAACGCCTTTTACGACGAATACCTGGCGGTGATGGACATGACCGCAGAGTTTTATCTTTCAACCGTCGAACGCATCTTCAAAGGCCGCGAAATCGCCGATAACAACTTTGTCGTCAAAGGCCGTAAGGTTGATTTTTCCAAAATCACCCAGACCGCTGTCAAAACCGTTGAAGGCATGGATGACGACATCACGGCCCCCGGCCAATGTATCGCTGCCCTTGATCTGCTGACCGGCCTGCCTGACAATATGAAGGCCAGCCATGTCGAACCAGGAGCCGGACATTACGGCATCTTTTCCGGCAAAGCCTGGCGGCGCAATATCCGCCCGCTGGTGATAGATTTCATCGACAGCAATTCGGGTGCAAAACCGACGGCTGCGGTGACAAAACTGGCATCAAAATCCGCTTGATCCGGGTTTCTTTATTGACCAAATACTCAAACCGGGGCGCAAGCCCCGGTCTTTGGTTTACGCGCGCGCAGTCGATGGTTATTTAGCCGTCCAGCCACCGTCAATAGACAGGTTCGATCCGGTCATCCCAGCCGCCGCATAGCTGCACAAAAACAGAACTGTGCCAGCAACCTCGTCAATGCCGACGAATTTCTTGGTCGGCTGGGCCGCCAGCAAAACATCACGCTTGACCTCGTCTTCGCTGATCCCGCGCGCCTTGGCGGTGTCAGGAATTTGCGCGGCAACCAGCGGCGTCAGAACATAGCCTGGCGACACCGCATTCACCGTCACCCCGTCTTCGGCACATTCCAGCGCCACCGTCTTGGTCAGCCCGGCAATCCCGTGTTTCGCCGCAACGTATGCCGCCTTATAAGGCGAAGCGACCAGCGAATGCGCCGAGGCCATGTTGACAATCCGCCCCCATCCCCGCGCCTTCATCCCGCCCAGCGCGTGTTTGATGGTGTGATAGGACGAGGTCAGGTTGATCGCGATGATCTGATCCCATTTATCAGTTGGAAACTCCTCAATCGGGGACACGAACTGAATGCCGGCATTGTTGACTAGAATATCAACCCCGCCAAAAGCTGCCTCGGCCTCTCGCATCATCGCTTCGATCTGATCCGGTCGCGTCATATCGGCGGGTGAATACAGCGCCTTGCCGCCGGAGCGGGCTTCAAGATCACGCCGCAAGGCCTCGATCTCGGCTGCGTCGCCAAAGCCGTTCAGCATCACGTTGACGCCTTGATCGGCCAGTGCCTCGGCGATGCCGCGACCTATGCCGCTGGTTGATCCTGTGATCAGGGTGGATTTCCCTTTCAACATGTTCATCTCCTTGAAACTATCGCTTTTCCGCTGGCTCAATTGATCCAGATCGGGTTGCACCAGGCCTTGCCGCCGTTTTCATCTATCAATGTCACACGCAGCCAGGGGCTGTTCGCCAATCGGCCTTTTGCCAGGCTGGCCTCGGTCAACCCATCGCCAAACTCGCCAACCGTCGCCACGCCCTGGCCTTGCAGGATGATGCCAGACACCGGGCTGCACCTGACATGCACATGATCGTCGGCAACTTCGATATCAACAAAATCCGGCCCGGTTGAGGCATACATCGCCCCGGCTTTCAGCGCGGCCAACAGCGCCTCGGGCGTGTTTTCTTCGGCCTTGACCATCGTCCAGCCGCCAAATGCATCCAGATCGCCATGCACGAAATGTGCGTCATCGGTGGCGATGAAACTGACCTGTCGGTCATCGCGGGCCAGAATATCGGCAGCGTGCAGGCCACTGGCGCGGTCGCATTCAACCTCGCAGCCGTGGTTGTAAATCTCAACCGCGTGGGCCACGTCGATGGAGCGCATGTCGCCTTCGGTCAGGCCCGACCATTCGGGATGCGCAATGGCAACGAACGCCCCGGCCTCAACCGCGCGGCGGGCGATTTCAGGGCCGGTTTCCTGCCCCGGCACCGGGTGAAACTCGGGCGAGTGACTGGGCGCGAAATCAAACGGCAGACCGACTGCCAAAATATGCCACAGCTCACCATTTTCCATGCCGCCGGAATGCAGTTCCGCGCCGACAATGGTGGTGAAGTCCGCATCCCGGTAGGGCCGGGTATCAACAATCGGATAGTCGAATTTGCCAACGAAATGATCGGTCACAGCCAGGAAATCATAGCCTTCCGCCTTGTAGCGGCGGCAAACCTCGGCCAGTTCCAGCTTGCCATCGGAAAAGGTTGAATGGGTGTGCAGGTTGCCACGATAGAACTTGCCGGGGTTGGAAAAGGCCACTGGGCGCATGGGTGTCGTGCTCCGCTTTGCTGCGTCAAAACCGGGATTCGGGTCTGTCGCTAACCTCGGATTGTAGGGCGGGGATCACAAGGCGTTTTTTCAGGCAAGCACGCAGCCGCGATCAGTTACGCAGCTTGCTGAAATCCGGTTTGCGTTTGTTCAGAAAGGCGTTGATCCCTTCAGCGGCCTCTGGACCGCCCTGCGCCTCGGCCATCAGGTGCGCTTCCAGATCCAATTGCGCGTTTAAACCGCTGCCGGTTGCCGCCGCAGTCAGGCGCTTGATCGAGGCCAGCGCATCGGCGCCGGCCAGATGCAGCCGGTCGCCCAGCGCAACCGCCGTGGCATCGGCATCGCCCTTCGCGGTCAGCCGGTTGATCGCGCCATACCGGTGCAACTGATCCACACCGATCTTGTCGCCCAGCATCAGAATTTCGTTCATCATCTGGCGCGGCAAAGCCTCAGCCAGGAACGCGGTGACACCGCCATCCGGCGTCAACCCGACCCTGACATAACTGACGGCGAAATATGCGTCTTCTGCCGCCACGACAAAATCACAGGCCAGCGCCAGCGACGCCCCTGCCCCCGCTGCCCCGCCTTCGACCGAGGCGATCACCGGCTTGGTGCATCCCCGGATCGCGCGGATCGCATCATGCAGGACATTGATCGCCTCATGTCGTGCCTCAACCGACATCGTGGCGCGAGTTTTCAGCACATTCAGATCGCCCCCGGCACAGAAAAACCCCTCGGCCCCGGTCAGCACCACCGCCGAAATCCCCGGCTCAGCCGAGGCATCGGCCAGCGCTGTCACCAGTCCTTTGGTGAAATCAAACTGCAACGCATTGCGCGCCTTGGGATTGTTGTTGGTGATTTTCAGAACCGGCCCCAGCCGTTCCAGCAGGATGCCATCACTCATGCAGCGGCCCCCAAGCGGACATAGCGCATCAGGTGGTAATCTTCATCGCCAAGCTCATGGCCGATCATCGTCAGCCGCTTGGCAAAATGGCCGAGCGCGTGTTCCCAGGTCATGCCGATGCCGCCATGCAGTTGGATCGATTCTTCGGCCACCAGCGTGCCAACCTGGCCGATGGTAACTTTCGCCGCCGACAAGGCCCGTTCGCGGTCCACCCCTGAGGTGTCGACAAGGGCGGCGGCATTGATCACCGCTGATCGCGCCTGTTCGATTTCCAGCAACATTTCCGCCATCCGGTGTTGCAGCGCCTGAAATTTGCCAATCGGCACGCCGAATTGTTTGCGGGTCTGGATATAGTCGATGGTCATGTCCTTGATCGCATCCATCAGGCCCACCGCCTCGGCGCACAAGCACAGGATACCCCGGCCCAAAGCCTGTTCCAGCAGATCGCCGCCCTGACCTTCGGCTGCGATCAATGCACTTGCAGGTAAGGCCAGATCGCTGAACCCAACCTCAGCCGCGCGGCCCCCGTCGATGGTTTGATAATCGCGGATGGTCAGCCCCGCCGTGCCCGCTGGCACAAGAAAAAGCGAGATACCGCCCTTGTCGCCGATCTTGCCGCTGGTCCGGGCCGATACGACCAGTAAATCTGCAACAGAAGTGTTGCGCACGACCGCTTTCTGCCCGTTCAGCACCCAGCCTTCTGCGGCTTTTGTTGCTGTGGTGGCGATATGGTCAACCTCGCAGCCATCATCAGCCTCAAAATGTGCCAATGCGGCAAGTTTTTTGCCTGCGATCAATGCGTCAATCATGTCTTGTGCGCATCCGCTGGCCGCCAGAATACCGCCCGCCAGCACGGCGGTTTGCAGCAAAGGCTCAACAATCAGGCCCCGGCCCACGGCCTCAAACACCACGGATAAATCAAAACCAGCGCCCCCGAACCCGCCCTGTTCTTCGGTAAACAAGGCACCGATCACGCCTAAGTCGGCCAAGGCCGCCAGTTTGTCGCGCGAAAACCCGGTTTCGCTTGCGCTGGCTTCCAGCCGGGCCGTCAGCGGATAGTCCTGCATCACCCAGCGGGTCAGGGTGTCGGCCAGCATCTGCCGTTCTTCGCTATGGTTAAAATCCATGTCTTACAGCCCCAAAATCATCTTTGAGATGATGTTTTTCTGAATTTCGTTTGAGCCGCCAAAGATCGTGATCTTGCGGTTGTTGAAATATTGCTTGGAAATCGGCGCGGCATAGTCCGGGCCGACATGTGGCCCGTTGAAACCGGGTTCAAACGCCTCAGGCTGGAAGGGGGCAGCATAGGCGCCCAGCGCTTTGCGTTTCAGGCCGTCCAGCTCCTGCCGGATTTCCGTCCCCTTGATTTTCAGCATGGAGCTTTCGGCCCCCGGCACCCCACCGGTAGCTACAGCCGTAACCACCCGCAAATTGGTGATCTTGGCGTTTTCCAGCGCGATTTCCGCCTTTGCCATCCGTGCCGCAAACAAAGGATCATCGGCCAGCTTGCGCCCGGCGCGGGTCTGGTCCTGGGCGATGTCTTTCAACTCCGCCAATGCCGCCATCGAAAAGCCGATGCCGGCGATATTCGTGCGTTCATATGTCAGCAAGTATTTGGCATAGGTCCAACCTTTGTTTTCCTCACCCACCAGATTTTCAACCGGCACCTGCACGTCGGTGAAGAACACCTCATTTACCTCATGCGTGCCTTCCAGCAGGTGGATCGGACGCACCTCGATCCCCGGCGTGTTCATGTCGATCAACAGGAAAGAAATGCCTTCCTGCTGCTTGCCTTCGGACGACGTTCGCACCAGACAGAAAATCATGTTGGCGTGCTGACCAAGCGTCGTCCAGGTCTTCTGGCCATTGACAACATAGTGGTCGCCATCGCGTATGGCCTTGCAGCGCAAACTCGCAAGGTCAGAGCCAGCACCCGGTTCAGAATACCCCTGACACCACCAGTCCGAGCCGTCCAGAATACGCGGCAACCAGTGGGATTTCTGCGCCTCGTTGCCGTATTTGATCAAGACCGGCGCCAGCATCGACAAGCCGAACGGCACGACGCGGGGCGCATAGGCCAGGCAGCATTCCTCTTCAAAGATATGCCGTTCAATCGGCGACCAGCCGGTGCCGCCATATTCCACCGGCCAGTGATTTGCCAGCCAGCCGTTGGAATTTAGCGTCGCGTGCCAGCCCTCGGTGTCCTCTTTGGACTGGCGTTGGCCGGATTTGACCCTATGCGCCAGCTCGGGTGACAGGTTGTTTTGCAGCCAGTCACGGACTTCGGCGCGAAAGGCTTGTTCTTCAGCGGTGTAGGTCAGATCCATGTCACTTTCCCTTGTTCAAATCATCAAAGCTGCGGCCCTGGTTCACCAACTCTACCAGCAGCGGCGATGGTTTCCAGAAATGCGCGTCTGCCTTGGCATAGGACTTGATCCGCTTCAGAATCACATCCAGCCCTTGCATATCGGCCCATTTCATCGGCCCGCCGCGCCAGCGCGGAAAGCCGTAGCCATAGATCAGCGTCACGTCGATATCGAGCGGGCGCAGCGCGATGCCTTCGGCCAGCACGTTGCACCCCTCGTTCACCATCGCCGTCAAATATCGGTTCTGGATGTCTTCCACCGTAAACGCGCGCGGTATGATACCGGCGCGCTGGCGTTCGCTGTCGATAATCGCCAGCACTTCTGGGTCTTCGGTGCCCGCACGCCCGCCGCCGTCATAGCGGTAATAACCGCGCTGGGTTTTCTGCCCGAACCAGCCGTTTTCGCAGATGCGGTCCGCGATTTCGATATAGCGCTCGTTCGCGTCTCGCGTCGCGGCTTTGCGTTTCCGCGTCGCCCAGCCGATGTCGCCACCCGCCAGATCCGACACCTGATATGGCCCCATCGGATAGCCGAAATCGCGCAATGCCGCGTCAATGTCGTAAGGCGAGGCGCCATCGGCCAACATGTAATCCGCCGCGCGGCGGTAAACCGCCAGCATCCGGTTGCCGATAAACCCGTCACACACCCCGGCCCGCACCGGGATTTTGCCCAGCCGTTTAGCCAGATCAAACCCAGTCACGACAACATCGGCGGTAACTTGAGCGGGGACTACGATTTCCAGCAATTTCATGATATTGGCAGGTGAAAAGAAATGCAGCCCGATGACGTCCTGGGGCCGGGAAATCGTTGCCGCCAGTTCGTCTATATTCAGATACGAGGTGTTGGTCGCCAAGATTGCACCCGGTTTCATCGCCGCGTCAAGCTGGGCGAACACGGCCTTCTTGACCTCCATCTCTTCAAACACCGCTTCGATCACCAGATCGACGTCTTTCAGGACGTCATAATCGGTCGACCCGGAATAGCGCGCCAAAATGGCGTCTTTCTGGGCCGTGGTAATCCGGCCCTTGGCGATGCTGCGGTCATAGACTTTTTCGACATTGGCCCGGCCACGCTGAAGGCTGTCAGCATCGCGTTCGATCATCACCACCGGCAGCCCGGCATCCAGCACCGAAACGGCAATACCCGCCCCCATCGTGCCGCCGCCGATCACCGCCAATTTGTCCATCGGCCGCGCCTTGGCGGTCTTCAGTTCGGGGATCTTGGCGGTCTGGCGTTCAGCAAAAAACGCGTGGATCATGCCCTTTGACTGGTCCGAGGCGAGGCATTCCATGAAAGCCGCGCGTTCACGTTTCATCGCCTC
>CAYXXQ010000034.1:0-16667 GCA_964469075.1 uncultured Rhodobacter sp. | reverse complement strand
CAATGCCCGACCAGGTCGGCGAGCTGATGATCTTGCGCGGCTGGGCGGCAATATCGCGAAAGCGGATTTTTTCATCCTCTTTCGGGCGGGCCAGATGGGTGTGGTCAATGCCGGTGTGATCCGACAGGGCCTCCCAGGCTTTGACCGCAACCTCGCCATTGGTTTCAGGGGCCAGCATCAGGATGACTTCGCAGGCATCAATGCCTGTGTCGATCCGGGGCATGCCTTTGGTCACGCCTTCTTCCTGTACCACGCCGTTCAGATCGCGCAGATGCTGAACCTCGACTTCAGTTTTCCAGGTGATGCCTTTGCCGCCATTGCCAACCTTGTCCATCAACGGGCCAAGGGCAGTGAAGCGTTTGTAAAGGTTGGGGTAATCCCGCTCAACGGCGACGAAATTCGGCCCCGTTTTGCCTGGGATCAGCTCACATTCGCCTTTCTTCCAGTCTTTTACCTGATCCTGCGCCAGCTCAGCCGGGGTGTCATGCAGGGTCGGCAGTGACACGATATCGGTTTCTTCACCCAGATAACCGGGCACGATTTCGCTGAACTTATGGGCAATCGCTTTGAAAATCTCCCAATCCGATTTGCTTTCGTAAGCCGGATCAACCGCCGCCTGAAGCGGGTGGATGAACGGGTGCATGTCGCTGGTGTTCAGGTCGTCCTTTTCGTACCAGCTTGCGGTCGGCAGCACGATATCGGAATAAACCGCCGTCGTTGACATGCGGAAGTCGATGCAGACCAGCAAGTCAAGCTTACCTTTCGGTGCCTCGTCATGCCATTTCGCCTCGATCGGTTTCACGCCGCCTTCTTCGCCCAGATCCTTGCCCAGAACGCCGTGATCGGTGCCCAGAAGGTGCTTCAGGAAATATTCATGTCCCTTCCCGGAGGAGCCCAGCAAATTGCTGCGCCACACAAACAGGTTGCGCGGCCAGTTTTCCGGTGCATCCGGGTCTTCGCAGGACATTTCCAGTTTGCCGCTGGTCAGTTGTTCAGCAACGTAAGGTGCGATGTCCTTCTTGGCTTTCTTTGCGGCTTTGGCGATTTCCAGCGGGTTGGTGCGCAGGGACGGTGCTGAAGGCAGCCAACCCATCCGTTCAGCTCGGATGTTGTAGTCGATCAGACTTGCATCCTTCCAATCGCCCGCAGGGGCGGTCGGGGACAGGATTTCGGCCGATTTCAGGGTTTCATAGCGCCACTGATCCGTATGCGCATACCAGGCCGAGGTCGAATTCATGTGCCGCGGTGGCCGCGCCCAATCCAAAGCAAACGCCAAAGGCGCCCAACCGGTTTGCGGTCGCAGTTTTTCCTGGCCAACATAGTGCGACCAGCCGCCGCCCGATTGGCCGACACAACCGCACATCACCAACATATTGATGATCCCGCGATAGTTCATGTCCATGTGATACCAGTGGTTCAAACCGGCCCCAAGGATGACCATCGACTTGCCTTGGGTTTTTTCGGCGTTCAGGGCAAATTCACGGGCAACCGTGATGATCTGATCACGCGGAACCCCGGTGATCTTTTCGCCCCAGGCCGGAGTGAACGGGATGTCGTCGTTATAGTCTTTTGAGGTCCATTCGCCGTTCAGACCGCGATCCAGGCCATAGTTGGCACAGAACAGATCGAACACTGTCGCGACATAGGCGTCACCATCGGCCAGCTTGACCTTGCGCACTGGAATGTTGCGGGTCAGCACCTCGGGATGGTCACATTTGGTGAAATGTTCCGAGGCTTCGCCGCCAAAGTAGGGGAAATCAACGCCGACCACATCGTCGTGGTTTTCTTCCAGGATCAGCGACAGTCGCAGTTCGGTGTCTTTGCCGCCGGACTGCTCTTGCAGGTTCCAGTTGCCTTTCTCACCCCAGCGGAACCCGATTGAGCCGTTGGGCACAACCGGATTGCCGGTCTTGCGGTCAAAGCCGATGGTTTTCCATTCCGGGTTGTTGTCCTGGCCCAGCTTGTCGCTGAAATCGTCAGCGCGCAGCAACCGGCCTGGCACCAGTTTGCCATCCTGTTCGTCAAGGCGCACCAGCATTGGCATGTCGGAATACTTGCGAGCGTAATCCTCGAAATACTCGGCCTGACGATCCAGGTGGAATTCACGCAGGATGACGTGGCCCATTGCCATTGCCAGGGCGGCATCGGTGCCCTGTTTCGGGGCCAGCCAGATATCGCCGAACTTGGCGGCCTCGGAATAATCCGGGCAGATAACAGCGGATTTGGTGCCGCGATAGCGCGCTTCGGTGTAAAAATGCGCGTCCGGCGTGCGGGTTTGCGGCACGTTGCTGCCCCAAAGCAGCAGGAAGCCCGAATTGTACCAGTCAGCACTTTCCGGCACGTCGGTCTGTTCGCCCCAGGTCATCGGGCTGGCCGGTGGTAGATCGCAATACCAGTCATAAAAGCTCATGCAGGTGCCGCCCATCAGCGACAGGTAACGTGACCCGGCCGCGTAGCTGACCATCGACATCGCTGGGATCGGCGAGAACCCAAAGACCCGGTCAGGCCCATAAGTCTTGGCGGTATAGGCGTTGGCGGCGGCGATGATTTCGGTCGCCTCGTCCCAGTCGGCGCGCACAAAGCCGCCTTTGCCACGGGATTTGGTATAGTCAGCCCGCAGGATCGGGTCGGCTTGCAGCTTGGTCCAAGCCTCTATCGGGGACAGGTTGGCCCGCATCCGGCGGTAGCTTTTCAAAAGGCGGGCGCGGATCAACGGGGTTTTCACCCGGTTCGCGGAATAAAGATACCAGCTGTAACTGGCGCCACGGGCGCAGCCGCGTGGTTCGTGGTTTGGCATCCCGGCGCGGGTGCGCGGGTAATCTGTCTGCTGGGTTTCCCAGGTGACGATGCCGGATTTCACATAGATCTTCCAGCTGCAAGAGCCGGTGCAGTTGACCCCGTGGGTCGAGCGGACGACTTTATCGTGCCGCCAGCGATTGCGGTATGTCTCTTCCCAATCGCGGTTTTCAGTTGTCGTCTGGCCGTGTCCGTCCGCAAAGGTTTCGACACGATTGCTTTTCAGGAAGTTCAGGCGATCCAGCAGATGGCTCATGTCTTTTCTCCGATTGAAAGGACCCCGGCACGGCAATCGTGCCGGGGAAAAATGTTGGGATTATGGGTTTTTCACATAAGCGCCGGGGCGCATGTAGAACCACCAGTTGATCGCGATGCAGACCCCATAGAAGATCGCAAAGCCATAAAGCGCGTATTCCGGAGTACCGGCTTTCAGCTGTTCGCCGAAAACCTGCGGAATGATAAACGCACCATATGCGGCAACCGCGGCAGTCCAACCCAGCGCCGGGCCAGCTTGTTCCTTGTCAAACACAACCGCGATGGTGCGGAAGGTCGACCCGTTGCCAATACCAGTGGCTGCGAACAGGATCAGGAACAGGCCCAGGAATGGGTAGAAATACTGTTCCGGAGTCGCTGAAGCGTAAGCGGCCTGGATGAAGTAAGCCACACCCAGCGCACAGATCACCATCACGATAGAGATCCACTGCGTCACGCGTGCGCCACCCAGTTTGTCCGACATCATACCACCGATTGGCCGGATCAATGCGCCGATGAACGGCCCCATCCAGGCGAACATCAGGGCCGACGGGCCGTTGGGGTTGGCAACGTTGTGCATCAGAACCCCGTCAACTTCGACATGGGTAAAGCCGAACACCACCTTGATCGTCAGCGCCAGCGCAGCCGAATAGCCGATGAACGAGCCAAAGGTCATGGTGTAGATCACGGTCATCGCCCAGGTGTGCTTGTTGCCAAAGATCTTGTATTGCCGCGACAGGTTTTGCCCGACAGCCCCCGGGATCATCCGCAGGCCCAGAACGGTCAGCGCGATAACGATCGGCAGAACCAACCATTTGCTGACCATAAAGCCCGAGCCGCCAACACCGGCAGGCAGCAGCAGCCACAGACCGAAAGCGGCTGTGACAAATCCGATGAACAACATGCCGGTTATGGTGGCAAACGAACCAAGCGGGTTGGGGATATTGGGCGAAACATGCTCGTCCCTAATATTGTTCATCCCGATCCAACCGATGATCGCCAGCGGCACAAGCGCCAGCAGCCAGACCAGACCCGCGTTCTGAATGTAGGTCTCGGTCCCGGCCGGGATCTTACCGATCAGCGTGCCGGACGTGTTGACCAGCGTGCGACTTTCCCCGCCAAACAGGCCAAAGGTCATGACCAGCGGAATGACGATTTGCATCGTGGTCACGCCAAAGTTGCCAAGACCAGCGTTCATCCCCAGCGCATAGCCCTGGATCTTTTTCGGGTAAAAAAAGCTGATGTTGGACATCGAGGAGCTGAAGTTACCGCCGCCGATGCCGCTTAGGAAGGCCAGAATCTGGAACTGCCAAAGCGGCGTGTCCGGATTTTGCAGCGCGATGCCTGCGCCAATCGCAGGGATCATCAGAAGGGCCGTGGTAAAGACGATAGTGTTTCGCCCACCCGCGATGCGGATGAAGAAGGTGGATGGAATGCGCAAGGTCGCGCCGGTCAGACCGGCGATGGCGCTAAGTGTGAACAGTTGCGATTGTTCAAAGGCAAAGCCCAGGTTGATCATCTGAACGGTGATGATCCCCCAATAAAGCCAGACGGCAAAGCCGCAAAGCAGGCTGGGGATCGAAATCCACAGGTTCCGCGTTGCAATCGCTTTCCCTGTCGAGGCCCAGTAGCCTTCGTCCTCGATGTTCCAGTTTTTAATGTCTTGTCCCAAGGGTTTTCTCCTTTTCTAAGGGTAGGACGGACCTGTCATCAGGCCCGCCCGTAATGTCGTCAGGATTTCGATTGCTGTTTGCGGTTGTATTCCTCAACCACTGTGATCGACTGTTGCAGCGCCTCATTGGCCCGGTTTGCCCGCATTTGCAGGGCTTCCAGATTGGCTGCTTCAAAGGCCGCTTTTTCCTCTTCCTCGTTCTCCGGTGTGAAGCGGATAAAGAAGGCCAGGAAGGATGCACAGGTCACAACCATCCCGATAATCAGGAACACCTGATCCCAGGCCAGCGCGCCTTTAAACAGGAACCCGGCAGCCACCGCCCCGGCGTTGCCGCCGGCACCAACTACCCCGGCAACCGCGCCAAGGGCTCTTTTGTTGATGAAAGGCACCACCGAATAGGTCGCCCCTTCAGACATCTGCGTGAACAGCGAAAAGACGATCAGCGCCGGAATGGCCAGGAACAGAACGTTCATCTGGCTGAACAGCATCAATGCAAGGCCTTCGCCCAGCAGCACGATGAACAACCAGAATGACCGGCCTTTCAGGCCCCAAAGTGACGCAAAGTTGTCGCCAAATATCCCACCCAATGTCCGCGCGAAGATGTTCATCAAGCCGAATGACGCGGCGATCAGACCGGCAGTGACCAGCGTGATGCCGTCAAAGTAGTCATAAAAGTAAAGGGCCGCGACGTTGTTGACCGTCAGTTCAATACCAAAACATGCCCCATAAATCAGAAACAGGATCCAGACGCGGTAGTCGCGCATCGCATTGAAATAGGTGCCGGTGACGTTCTTTTTCGGCGGCATTTTGCCCCGGGCGCGCAGGTCTTTATAGTTCCCCTCCGGCGCATCCTGGGTCAGGAAATAGTACGCAATACCGGTCAGAAAGATCACGACCCCAACAATGACCATCGACATACGCCAAGCGAGCGCTTTGAATTCTGCGGGTGCGCTATCTATGTCAGTAACTTCTACACCACTTACCGAGGCAAAAAGGATCACCAGGGCCGAAAAGATCAGCGGCATGACAAACTGCGTGACACCGCCACCCAAGTTACCCCAGCCGGCGCTGGTGGCGTTTGCGGTGCCAACCACGTTGGGGGCGAACATGACCGAGGTGTGATATTGGGTGATCACGAAGGAAGCACCGATTACACCGATCATCAAACGGAAGATCAGAAAGGTGGTAAAGCTGTCTGACAGGCCAATCAGCGCGACGGGAAATGCCCCAAGCATCAGCAGATAGGTGTATGACAACCTTGGCCCGATCCGGTCACACAGCCAGCCGATAAAGAACCGCGCCAAAATCGTGACCGCGACCGAGGCGATGATCGTCCAGCCGACCTGCGACTTGGTAAAGCCCATTTCTTCGCGAACGATGATCATTAGCGGTGCGATGCCGAACCAGGCAAAGAAGCACGAGAAGAAAGCAAACCACGTCATGTGGAAAGTTCGGATTTGCACCATTCTGACGTTGAAGAAATTCCGCCAAAGGCTGGTTGCCTTGTTTTCCAGTTCTACCATTGCGCCCTCCAGACATTGCGCCCCTCACTCGGGGGCATTTTTTTGCCTGACTAGACGGGGCAGGGGGCATTTTCGATTTGATGCAGATCAAATACGGCAAAAAAGCGTTCAAAATAAAGGTGTTAGCGAAAATTGTCATGCTTGACGGAGGGGCAGGTCAAGGCTCGTTTTGTGAAAGGGTAATTGTCTTATTGACTCTTACCAGCGGCATAATTGATAAATATCAAGTCAGACGCCGGGGGACATCTTGCCAACACGCCAAATGGAAGAGATTCGCACAAACCCGCTCTTTGCGGAAACCAGCGGGCAATCGTTCGCGACGCTGGCGCGCGGTGCATATGTTCAGAACTTCCCACCCCATACCGAACTGATCACCGAGGGGGAGCCAGCGGATTTCCTGCATATCGTTATGTCCGGCTGTGTTGAGCTGTTCAGCGCCTGGCAAGGCCGGGAAACCAGCATGACGTTTCTGTGCGAAAACGCGACGTTCATTCTGGCCGCCACCATCAAGGACCGGCCCTACCTGATGTCCGCGCGCACCTTGTCAAAAACCCGGGTGATCATGATCCCATCGGTCGATATCCGGCAGGTGTTTGACAGCGACACCGAGTTTGCCAAATCCATCGTGTCCGAACTGGCGAGCTGTTATCGCGAAACGGTGAAGAACACTAAGAACATCAAACTGCGCACGTCGATTGAACGGCTGGCAAATTATCTGCTGAAGCTCCATGTCGCGAGCGAGGCGCAGGATCAGTTTACGCTGGCCATCGAAAAGCGCCGGATCGCCTCGTTTCTGGGGATGACGCCGGAAAACCTGTCCCGCGCTTTTGCCGGGCTTAAGGCGCATGGCATAGACGTTGACGGGCAGACCGTCACGGTGACGGATGTTGCCAGGCTGCGCAAATATGCCCGTCCGAACGATCTGATCGACAATTAGGGGGCCTACCAGCAGGATCACCGCCAGAGCGGTGCAAACCCGGCGAACAGCCCTTGCAGTTTGGCCAGCAAACGCGTGCGCCGGTTGCCGCGCATTACCGGCCCGTGTTCCAACCGATCAACCGCGACTTCAACCGGGCAGGCCATGTTGCTGACGGGATCAAAATAACGCGGATAGGCGATCAGGGCGGCATGGACCAGCGCATCAATCGTCAGATGCGCCTGACGCCTGTCAACCTTGGGTGCCAGATCCTGCGTCAGCCCCCAGCCCGCATAAAACGGCGTTCCAAGGCAGGTCACAGGCTTGCCCCGCAACAGGGCTTCAAACCCTAACAGCGAGGTAATCGTCCAGACTTGATCCACCGCTTCAAGGGCTGCGATCGGGTCGGCCCCGGCAATCATCTGATCCGCTAGGCCTTCCAGATCGCCTGCCGCGACCCGGCCCTTGCGCAATCCCGCCTCAACATCAGGGTGGGGCTTATATATAATGTATGCTGCCGGATTTGCAGCCCTGACTGCGCGCAGTAAATCGAGATTGCTGCGGGTATCCGTGGCCCCTGTCAAGATCGACGCGTCGTCTTCTACCTGTCCGGGCACCAGGATTTTCAGGCGATCCTTGGGCCAGTCCTGCTGAAAATCGCGCTGACCGATATTGTATTTGCTGACCCGATTGGCCACCAGCCGCTGCCGCAGGGCAGCCGCGCGATCAAGCGCGTTTTGCGGCAGATCGGCGGCTTCGTTCAACATCCGCTCCAACCGGCTTTCGCGGCTTGGGTCATAATAGATGCCAAGGTCATCCAGAACCAGCGACAGCGGCGGCACCAGTTCTGCCCCCAAACCACGCGACCGCAAAAAGCCGTCTTCGATCCGGTACAAGGCCTGATCATGCTCGGCATACCATTGCCGGACCAGCGGTGTTTCCTTGCCGGCCCAGATCAATCCACGTCGGCCCGATCCGGCGGCCTTGGCCAGCTCTTTCTCAAACGACAGGGCGGTTTTGGTGACGGCAAAAAACTTGCGAAAATGGGCGCGTTTCCAAAGGCGGATACCCAGGGCCGCGTAGCCGTGACAATCTTCGCGCCACGCCCTCGCCTGACTTTCCAGTGTATCGACCACGGTTTCAAAGCTGCAAAGCCGATCGCGGCAAGGGTCATACCAGGTCGGATAAATCAGCATCGCCCCGGCAAACAGCATCGCGATGTTTAGCTGCCGGTCGCGCCGATCAAAGCTTTGCACGTCCTCAGTCAAACCCCAGCCGCCGTAAAACGGTTTGCCAAAAACCTGCGGGCGGTGGCCGGCCAGGATCGCCTCAAACCCCATCAGGGAAGTGACGCAATAAACCGCAGACGCATCTTTCAGCAGCGCCCAAGGCGACAAAGGCGCAGTTACAAGCCGGGTGCGACTGTCAAGATCACGCGCGTTGAAATGCCCCTTGCGATAACGCGCGGTCACCTCTGGGTGGGTCTTGATCAGGATTTCCTTGTCAGGATGATCGGCCCTTGCCGCCGCAAGCATTTTGGCAAAATCATCATCCGTGGCGCCGCCCAACCGGATCGACGCATCACCCCGCGTCTGGTCAATCACCAGCACATAGCCGGGATCGGCCGGGGCAGGGTTTGCATCAAAGGCGTTGTATTTTGACACCCCGGCCTCTTGCAGACGCGCGATGCCCGATTGCGCCCGCGCCAACAGGGCCGGGTCGTCCAGGGGGGCAGTGTTCAGGATGTCTTCCAGCGCACTTGGTTTGCTGGCGTCAAAATAGACCCCGCGCGGGTCGATCACCAAACCTTGTGGCAGCGCACCGCTGCGCCCGGTATGAACCGAGCGTAGGAACGCGTCTTCGACCGTGATCAGCGGGGCTTTGCGCCAGGCCGAGACCCTGATGCCGCGCTTGGCATACGCTGTACGGCCCCAGACGGCGACAGCATCGCCCGCACCGGGCAGGCCAAACTTTACGTCATAGCCCGCAAGTTCCAGGATGCGCCGCAAACGTCGCTGGCGGAAAAAACCGCCGCTATAAGCATAAAGACGCGTGCGTGGCGCAGCCCCCGTCCCGCCGGGCTGGCGCATAGGCTAGCCCCCGGCCAGGGTCGACGCCGATGCACCGGTTGAAATGCCCGAGTTCAGAACACTCAGCGTTTTGTTCCATTGTACGAACGGCGCTTCGGTCACGTAAACCGTATCGCCATCGCGAATGATGAAATCACGCCCGACAAACATGCCGTTAGGCTCGGTCAGATCCAGCACATAGGCAAAACGCTGGTTGCCGACCAGATCGGCCCGGCCCAGCAGGGCGTTGGCGATTTCCGCCGGTTCTTCGCGGAAAATGAACACACCCGTCGGGTCGGCCAGATTGCTGCTAAGGGCGCCGACCTGGGCCAAAGCCTCGATCGCGCTTAGCTTTTGGCTGGCAAACGGGATGCGGGTCTGGGTGCCAGTCGCGCCAAGGGCGGTAAAGGACCGGCTGTCTTCTTTTACGAAAATTCGGTCGCCGGGTCGCAGGGCGATATCGGATTTCGGGTTTTCATAAAGATCGTTCAGCCAGGCCTTGCCGGTCATGTTGCCGCGCGTCACCTGGATTTGCGCCACCTCCGGTTCAATCGTGATCCCGCCGGCCTTGGCCAGCATCGCCGTCAGCGTGCGCGTCGCACCCTCGATCGCATAAACCCCTTGTGAGCCGACCCCGCCCATCACACTGACAGAGCTGCCGTCACCAGCCAGACGACGCACAACCACCTGCGGGTCAGGGGTTTGGGCGTCAAGCTTGCGGGTGATAATCTCGCGCAGTTGTTCAGGGGTGTTGCCAGCGGCCTTGATCCGCCCGGCGTAAGGCACAAAAATGCTGCCGGTCGCGTCGACCTGGATTTCCTGCAAATCGGTGGAGTTGGTGCCAACACCTGACAGCAACCCGTCGGTGACGTTTTCCCAAATCCGCAGGCCCAACACATCGCCGGGACGGATCAGGTCTGACCCGATCTTGCCGGCGTTTTTGAACTTGGCATCAAAATCAACCACCGGCGTGAAGCTGGTATATTGGATGACGCGGTCGTTCACCGTCACGATAAAGGCATTGCCCTTTCGCTGCACCGAGCTTGAAAAAATCTCGTTCTTATTCGGTCCCGTGCGCGGCAAGCCGCATGATCCGACTGCCACAAGCAGCACGAACAGGGCCACAAGACGGACCCCTCTCTTAAGATGAAACGACACGGGATTTGCCCCTTATTGCCAACTCTGCCTCGGTTTTTTGTTTACCGTACACAAAAAGGGGGAAATTTGCCAAGGAAAAGGTGCTTTGTTTCCTATTTCACCACACGCAACTGTTGCCGGGGCGTCGCGTTTTCCTGTTTCAGCGAATCGTAAGGGTCTTTCTCGGCCAAAACGCGGTCAATAACGCTGCGGATCAGACGCCGACGGCTTTTGGCGGAATAAAACCCGCCCGTCACCTGCGACGTTTCCAAAAGATAGTGGCGATAATCGCGATAGGCGCGGGCGTCAGGCTTCCACGGATCGGCAAAAAACTCAGCCAAGGGCTGTTCGGACACGAATTCCGGCTTGCGATAGACAGAATCGCCAAACACCTTCAGCGGCAATCCGCGCCACAGCGCTTGCTGGGCGGCGGTGGAATTGACCGTGACAACCGTGCGGGCAAAGTTCAGCAACCCCGCCAGCTTGCCGCCGCGCACAAAATGCACCCGGTGTTCGACGCCAAATTCCCGCGCCGTATCCATCGTGATCCGGCGCAAGGGATACCGACCATCCTCAAGCGGGTGGGTCTTGATCACTAGGTGATGATGCGTCGGCGCGCCTTCGGCAAACCCTTCGATGGTCAGGCGAATAAATTCGGGCATGGAGCGCAGCGGCGAATGATGCTGGATCGACGCATCATGCCCCAATTGCAACAGCGCCAGATGGTAAACATAACCATCGCGCCGGATCCGCGCACTGGCCGCCGCCCGTTGCATTGCATGCAACGGGATCGCTAGCAACCGCCTGAAATGCAATCTGAATTCCTGAAATACCGAGATATCCCGGTGCGTTTTGTAATTGCGATATTCGCCGTTCCGAAACAGGATATGGCCGTGATACAGCGCGCCATAATAGGCATGATGCCGCATATCCCCCCAGCGCGCCGGGGCGTCGGGCAGTTCCTGATCACGATCCACCAGCTCAGCCCGCATTTCCGCGATGCTTAGATCCACCAGCCGGGAATAGCCGTTCACGCCGCCGCGTTCATACGTCACCCAATAGGGCCGCAAATACCCTTCCTCAAAGCAATGCACGGTGATGCCCGCGTCGCGCGCGGCACGCACCGCTTCAGCGTTGACATGCCGCGTGTCGCCGTAAAGCATGATATCGGTGATCGCCATATCCGCCAGGACTTCGCGGATTTCGGCACCCCAGTCTTCCTGCGTGCCATAAAACGGCAGATAGGTCGCCTGTTCACGCCAGAACGCCCGGTCGCCCTGATTAAAGCCGATCTTGAACACCTCAGCCCCCGCGGCCTTCAGCACACGTGACAACTGATAAAAGAAGGGTCCATGCGGGCCCTGAAGGAACAGGAATACCTTTCCCTCGCCTGACGCTTTACCCATAGACTGCCCGTCCCTGGTCAAACGCCCCCACGGTTTCGCAGGGTACATGACATCGGATATGTGTCACCAAAAATCTCTACCGCTCGTTTTTCTTGCCATTGGATGTGGCCAGTTTGCCGCCATCACATTGATTATGCCTTAAATTATGGCTTTTTCAAAGCAGTTTCACCGCGTCACTTCGACGAAACCACCCTTGCCCTGCCCTCGGCAGCGGTTTAGGTCTTTCAGCGGACCAACAGACGGGGGCGCGCCATGTTCACTGGGATCATCACCGATATCGGCACGGTTCTTGAAACCGAACAGCAGGGCGATCTTCGCGCCCGTATCGGCACCAGCTATGACGTGAACGGCATTGACCTTGGCGCATCCATCGCTTGCGACGGCGTCTGCCTGACGGTGATTACGCTGGGGACAGAGCCGCAGAACTGGTTTGACGTGCAGATATCTGCCGAAAGCGTATCCAAGACCAATATCGCTGGCTGGCAGCCGGGCAATCGCATCAACCTTGAGCGCGCGTTGAAAGTCGGCGACGAGTTGGGTGGCCATATCGTGTCGGGCCATGTCGACGGGGTGGCCGAAGTGGTCGCCCTAAAGGACGACGGCGACAGCACCCGCATCACCCTCAACGCACCGGAGGCATTGGCGAAATTCATCGCGCCCAAAGGCTCGGTCGCACTCAACGGGACGTCGCTGACGGTGAACGAAGTTGACGGCACGACATTCGGTATCAACCTGATCCCCCACACCAAAACCGCCACCACCTGGGGTGACGTAAAAACCGGCGACAAGATCAACCTGGAAATCGACACCCTGGCACGCTATGTCGCGCGCCTTCAGGACTGGGGTTAGGATGCCGGGGATCGGTCACAACCAAGGCCCGACGATGCAAGCCGGCCATGCCTGGCGTCGCACGGCCTGGGAAAAATCCCGCAAGGCGCTGCTGCCCCGGATGCCGATTGAGGTGATCCGCAGCCAGATTAACCGCGCCCAGGAACTGGGATTGGACTACAAAACCTATGCCAGCGTGCGCGCGGCCTCAGGCCGGGACGTGATCGCGTTCCTTTATTCATCAAACGCCTTGCGACTGCACCGGTCGGCCCAGGATCTGCCGCCGGACCGGGCGATGATCCTGCGAGACCAGAAACAAGTGAAACGCCTGATCGCCGCCCACCGCCCGATTGACCCGGGAAACTTGCCGCAGGATTTCGACCACCTGCACCAGATCGCCCTGACGGCCGCAGACCGCGCCCCTTTGTTCACCCAAAGCTGGTCACAGATGCGCGACACGCTGCAAACCCTCAGCCGGGCGCAGAAAATCCCCGCCAACGGCATCGTTCTGATCGGTGAGACAGCTTTTGAGCATGAATGGCTGGCGGCTGGCAAATTCGCAGGCTATATCCCCGCCGACACCCTTTTTGCCCAAGCGAGCCGCCCCAGATGACCAATACCGACTACAGCGACGTGATCTCCCCGGTCGAAGATATTATCGAGGACGCCCGCAATGGCCGGATGTTCATCCTGGTCGATCACGAAGACCGCGAGAACGAGGGCGATCTGGTGATCCCGGCCCAGATGGCCACACCGGACGCGATCAACTTCATGGCCACCCACGGGCGCGGCCTGATCTGCCTGACTCTGACGTCAGATCGCATCGACGCGCTGGGCCTGCCGCTTATGGCGTCATACAACTCAAGCCGCCACGAAACCGCCTTCACCATCTCGATCGAAGCGCGCGAAGGCGTCACCACCGGCATTTCCGCCCATGACCGCGCCCGCACCGTCGCTGTGGCGATTGACCCCAACGCCAGCAGCGTTGATATCGCCACCCCCGGCCATGTTTTCCCGCTGCGCGCCCGCGATGGTGGCGTGCTGATCCGGGCTGGTCATACCGAAGCGGCGGTCGATATCTCGCGCTTGGCTGGGCTGAACCCCTCGGGCGTGATTTGCGAAATCATGAACGACGATGGCAGCATGGCGCGTCTGCCGGATTTGATCGGCTTTGCCCAGAAACATGGCCTCAAGATCGGCACGATTTCCGATCTGATCGCCTATCGTCACCGGCATGATAACCTCGTGCGCGAAACCGACAAGCGCGGCGTCACCTCGGCCTATGGCGGCGACTGGACTTTGCGGATTTTCACCGACCAGACCGATGGCACCGAACATGTCGCCCTGACCAAAGGCGATGTCACCACCGCCGCGCCGGTGCTGGTGCGCACCCATGCGCTGAACCCGCTTGAGGACGTTCTTGGCCTCGGCCCCTCGGCGGCGGATGAGTTGCCCCGCGCGATGGAGATCATCGCCAAGGAAGGCCGTGGTGTCGTTATCCTGTTTCGGGAGCCGGGCCGCAAACTGGCCCTATCGGGCGAGGTGTCACCGCAAACCCTGCGCCATACCGGCCTTGGGGCGCAGATCCTGTCGGCGCTGAATATCCACGAGCTGACGCTGCTGACAGACAGCCCAATGCCCAAGGTGATCGGGCTAGAAGCCTATGACCTCAAAATCACCGGCACCCGCCCCATTTCGAAAGGCTGACCAATGGCCACCGCCGAAACCCACTACGTATTGCCCGCCCCGAAATTTGACACGCCAACCAGGCTGCTGATCGTGGTCGCGCCCTATTACAAAGACATCGCCGACCAACTGGTCAAAGGCGCGTGCGCAGCAATAGACGCTGTCGGCGCCAGCTATGAAATCGCCGAAGTCCCCGGCGCGCTTGAAGTGCCGACCGCGATCCGCCTTGCCACCAACTCCCGGCATTTTGACGGTTTTGTCGCCCTTGGCTGCGTCATTCGCGGCGAAACCACCCATTACGACACCGTCTGCAATGACAGCTCGCGGGCGCTGCAACTGATGGGGCTGGAGGGCATCTGCATCGGCAACGGCATCCTGACCGTGGAAAACCGCCAACAGGCGGAAATACGCGCCGAGGCCGCAGGCCAGAACAAAGGTGGCGGTGCCGCCGAAGCCGCAATGCACCTGATCGCCCTTGGCCGCAAATTCAACCCGGCCACCAAAGGTATCGGCTTCAAACCGGCCTCGGAAAACATCCTGATGGCGGGGGGCGACTGAATGACCGCGCCGAAAAAAGACCGCCGCCAGATGAAATCGGCCTCACGACTTTATGCGGTGCAGGCGCTGTTTCAGATGGAAGCGTCTGATGCCAGCCTTGACGAAGTGCGGGTCGAATTTGAAGGCCACCGTTTTGGGGCAATTGACGACGGCACCGAATGGGCCGAAGGCAACGTCAATCTGTTTCGCAAATTGCTGGAAGGCGCGGTTGAAAGCCAATCCAAAATCGACCAGATGACCGATCGCGCTTTGGTCGCCAAATGGCCGATCGACCGGATCGACCCGACCTTGCGCGCCCTGTTCCGCGCCGCCGGTGCCGAACTGATCACCGGCGACACCCCGCCGCGTGTCGTCATCAGCGAGTTTGTCGATGTCGCCAAAGCCTTCTTCCCGGATGGCCGCGAACCAGGCTTCGTCAATGCCGTGCTGGACCACATGGCCCGCGAAGCCAATCCTGACGCCTTTAGCTGACCCAGTTTCTTTATTGCCCCAAATACTGAGGCGCAGCGTGCTTCAAGCCCGGGCGGGTTTTTTCGGCCTCCGACTGTGTAAAAACAGGCCATAGTAAAGGGCCGTGATCAGCAACGCGCCGTGGACCGCCAAAAGCTCTATCACGTCGGTGAACGCGGTTTTGGCAAAGCGCGCGCGGTAAAGGTCTGTGCAAATATGGATCACCAACAGCGGTATCAGCGGGTGCATCCAGGCATACCAGTGGTTTGATTTCGGCATTTCAAACATCACCAGCAGATAGACTAGCAGGATTTCAAGCGCTGCATAATCATAGATTTTAAGCCTGGGGTTCAGCAAGATCACAAGCACCAGTGGCACGATCCGAAAGACCGGAAGCTCAGCCCCGAACCCGGTCGCCAGCAAGCCCGGCCTGGCAATTGAAATCCACAGCCAGATCAGGGCCGCAGCGGTGACAAAATGTAATGACCCTGCCAGCAGGAAATCCCCCGACAACAACGCCCAGCCACGATAAAACCCGGCCCCCATATCACTATAGGCCGGATCAAACGCCACCCCGAAACTTTGCATACGCAACGCGTCCAAGAATGAGCGGAACAAATCCGGATCAATCATAAACTGCACCAACCACAATGCTGCGGACAGACCGGTGGCGGCCAGCAATCGAAAGATGTCAGCCCGTGCAAATCGGTTGTCTATCAGCATTGGGGCCAACAGGTAGGCTGCAAAAAACGGCTTGATCAGGCTGGCGCCAACGACCAGACCATAGAACAGTACACGCGTGACCAGCCAGGGCCGGTGCAAAGCGCAAGCAATGATCGCAAAATGCAAAAACAATGAAGTGTTGCCCGACCACACGGCCGAGAATAACGGCGTGCCGCCAGATAAATGCACCCCCCCGGTCAGCAAGGCCGCCAAGGCAAACCGCCCCCGTTCAAGGGTCAAAAACGCCGCCGCTGCGGCCAGATAAAACGCCGGCAAGACCTGCGGCAGGATCGGCAAAATCAGCGCCCAAATCCAGGTGACCAAAGGCGCATAGATATAGCGTAGATCAGGAAAGCCGCGCAGATAGGGATTGCCACCTTCCTGATAAAACCGGATCGCCGACAGATAGACCCTTAAATCCCACCAGGATGTCTCGGCCATGACGCCGGATAGAAATTGAGGCATGGCAAGGGTCAGGGACAGACCAACCAGAATAAGCATCTGCGCCAGACGCAGGGTTTCGGGCCGCAAGTTGATGTCTGGTTCCCCCCTTCTGGGGTTGGGTGTGGGCTGATGCTGCCAATTTGCCCGACGGGAGTTAACCGCAATTATTCATGAAGCCCCTGTTTTGGCGCGTGGGGCGATGTTTGA
>CAYXXQ010000033.1:0-16792 GCA_964469075.1 uncultured Rhodobacter sp. | reverse complement strand
AGCATCAAAACCGCCCCCAGGATCATCAGCGACACCACGCCATAAAACCCGATCCGAAGGGAAGACACCGATTTTGGCGCCGCCCGGGTCGACAGATCGCGCACGGCCTGGCCGACGACGCCTAAGACGGCAAACAGGCTTTCGGGCTGAAAACCGGCCATGCCGGGGCGGATGATGATCAAAACGCCCAGGAAACCGACGGCAATCGCGCTCCACCGTCGCCAACCGACGGTCGCGCCTAAAAACAGTGCTGCCCCCATTGTCACCATCAGGGGGGCGGCCTGCATGATAGCCGAGACGCTGGAAATCGGGATCAGGATCACCGCCGTCATGATGCCGAACGTGCCGACAATTTCGCCAAGATTGCGCAGCAGGATCACCGGCGACAGGAAATCCGCAGCAAACAAGGCCTGGCCGGATTTCAAAAGCCAGATGCCGAACACCAAAGCGCCGCCCAGTCCCATGATGAACAGGATTTCGCCGGTTGGCAGGTCTTGCCCGACACGTTTGATACATAGATCGGCGAGGGTGAAGGTGGCCATCGCCGCCACCATCAACAGGATGCCTTTGATATTGTCCATTGAAACATCCAGCCAAGGGGTAAATCAGTGCCACCCACGTGTCAGATCAGCCGGACTTGTCCTTGTCAAGCGGCACGCCGAACAGCTCCATCTTATGGCCTTTCAGTCGATAGCCCAGTCGTTTGGCGAGTTTTTCCTGCAAAACCTCGATCTCGGGATCAACGAATTCAATGACTTCGCCGGTTTTCAGATCAAACAGATGGTCGTGATGGGCCCGGTCGGCATCTTCATAGCGCGACCGGCCATCGCCGAATTCAAGCCGCTCAAGGATGTTGACCTCTTCAAACAGTTTCACCGTGCGGTAAACCGTGGCCAACGAAATCGCTGCGTCGATTTTGGAGGCGCGGGCGTAGATCGCTTCGGCATCGGGATGGTCGCGCGCGTCTTCCATGACCTGCGCGATAACCCGTCGCTGGCCTGTCATGCGCAGGCCCCTGGCCTCGCAACGGGTGATGATGCTGTCCGACCCCACGTCGATGCCCCCTGTCATAGCGTCTGGTGTTGCGCTTGGGTTTTAGCGCAGCTTGACGGCGGTGTGTAGGTTAAAAGCGCGCTTGCCGCGTGGCTACATCAACTCAGGCTCACGCCCGACACGCCGCGCCAGGGGGGCAACGGTCAAGCCTTGGATGATGATCGAAAACAACACCACCATATAGGTCGCGGTCAGGATCAAGGGCTTATATTCGCTTTCCGGCAAAGACAGGGCCAGCGCGACCGAGATCCCGCCCTTCAACCCGCCCCAGGTCATGATCGGAATGACGCCTTTGGAAAACTCGCGAAACGGCTTTAACAGCAGAACCGGCACCGCAACCGCCGTCAGCCGTGCCAGCAACGACAGGCCAATGGCGATGAGCCCGGCCTGAAAGGCCTCAAGCGTGAAGGCCAGGGCCAATACTTCGATCCCGATCATCAGGAATAAAACCGCGTTCAAAATCTCGTCGATCAGCTTCCAGAATGCATCCAGATAGTCCCGCGTCTGTTCAGACATACCGTGTTTCATGCCGACATCGCCAATGAAAAGTCCGGCCACCACCGCCATGATCGGGCCTGACATATGCAGGGCCACCGCCAATTCATAGCCGCCAAACGCCAGCCCAAGCGAGATCAGCACCTCAAGCGCGTAATCATCAATCCGCTTCATCACTTGAAAGGTCAGCCAGCCCAGAGACGCCCCCAACAACGCCCCGCCGACCGCTTCCTGCAAGAACAGTTGCGCCGCCGCCGCAAAGCCCGATCCGTGATCGCCGTCGCTTGGAAATGCTATCCCGACAAGGATCAAAAACACCACATAGCCAACGCCATCATTGAACAGGCTTTCGCCGGCGATCTTGGTTTCCAGCGTCTTGCGCAAATTCGCCTGACGTAAAACCCCCAGCACTGCCACCGGGTCAGTTGGTGAAATCAACGCCCCAAATACCAGCGCGATCAGCAGCGGAAAACCGGTCGCATAAGCAAAGCCAAACCCTGCCACCAGTGTCGATAGCCCAACGCCAATGGTCGCCATCAAGGCCACAATGCGGGCCTGTTCGCGCAAGTCGCCAAGCTTGACATGAAGCGCCCCGGCAAACAGCAACAGCCCCAACATGCCTTCGAGCAATGCGTCCGAGAAGTTCAGATCGGCCACCCCGGCGCGGATCTGATCGGCCATCTGAACGCTTGGCAAAAACACATCAATCGCGATCACCCCAAGGGAGGCGGCAAGTGCGACGACCAGAATGCCGATGGATTGCGGCAAGCGTAAAAAGAAATAGTTCAAGGCTCCAAAAATCCCGGCCAGAACGATCAAAAGGGCAGTGATTTGCAAAATATTCATGGGGCGGCAGGCTTTCTTTATTGCGATAAATACTCATCATGGTCTGCCCTTTCTCCTTAAGCTGAAGGGGCGGGGTTGCAAAGCCCCAAGACAGGACCACGACCTCTCGGCGATGAAGGCAACGCGCTGCCTTGACATCCCCGGCGGTTTCAGCCGACCACTTGGCCTGCGACTATTCGGAGGCCGGGTATGGAAAAGAAAGACAGAATTGATCTTTTGGGGGGCAGCGCGCTTTTGGCGCTGTCAATCATGCTCGGACTCAATCAGGTGATGATCAAGCTGTTGAACGATGGCTTGCAGCCGGTGTTCAGTGTTGGCCTCAGATCACTGGCAGCTGCCGTGATCGTGCTGACTTACGCGCTGTTGCGCGGCAAACGCCTCAGCATGCGCGATGGCAGCCTGGTGCCGGGCATTCTGACCGGAATTCTGTTCGCGGCCGAGTTCGTTTTTGTCTTTGTCGCGCTGGATTACACGACCGTCGTCAGGGTCTCGATCTTCTTTTACACCATGCCGATCTGGATGACCCTGGGCGCGCATTTCTTCATCGACGGGGAGCGGATCTCCCGCACCAAAGCGTTAGGCCTGAGCATTGCGATGGTCGGCGTGATCTGGGCCTTTGCTGATCGGGGCGCAGGTGGGGGCGATCTTTTGGGTGATATTTTCTGCACCCTTGGCGCGATGTGCTGGGCGGCCATCGGCTTGATCGCGCGGGTCAGCAAAATGAACCGCTCCACCCCGGAAATGCAGCTTTTATATCAATTGGTTGTCTCAGCCGTGATCTTATTGCCGGTATCGCTTTTGCTGGGGCCGCTGATCCGGGATTTCCAGCTTTATCACCTCGGTCTGTTTGCAGTGATGGTGATCGGCGTCGTGTCCATCGGCTTCCTGGTCTGGTTCTGGATCTTGTCGATCTATCCGCCGTCCGACATGGCGTCCTACGCGTTTTTGGCACCGGTTTTTGGGGTGATTTTCGGCTGGCTGATCCTCGATGAACCGATCGGCCCGACCATTATTGGCGCTTTGGCGCTGGTGTCGGTCGGCATCGTTCTGATCAACCGAAAACCACGGGCGCGTCCACGTCCGGCAGGCTAATATCAGCCCAGATCGGCAAGTGGTCCGAGGCCCGTAAGGCAGCACCTTTTTCATGCACCCCGGCATCTTTCAACCGGATGCCGTGACCCAAAGCAATCCGATCAAGGGCCGCAACCGGCCGGGCCGCGTGAAAGCTGTGGCCGGGGGCGTGAAACGCAAAACTGTCGCTGAGTTCATCAAAGCCCTTGTCGGGCGACCATTCGTTGAAATCCCCCAACAGGATCGTCGGCATATCGCCAAGCGTGTCGAGCGCTTCCCGGATCGCGGTCAATTGCGTCTGCCGATGCCGCCGCATCAGGCCCAGATGGGTCGCGACCAGTCGAAAAACCTGGCCTTCGTGGTCAATCTCAGCGATCAGGGCGCCGCGCGGCTCCAACCCCGGTAAATGCAGGCCTTGCACGTGTTTAACCTCTGCCTGTTTGCGGATCAGGATCGCATTGCCATGCCAGCCAAGACTGTCCGCACCTGAGCAGGTTTTCCCCGCGTCCGGTTGATCCACCAGCACCGGTTTGAAATCACTTTCTGCCGCAATCAGCCGGGGTGGCAGGGCCGCTGGCCGCAGGCCCAGGCGCTTGTCGGCCTCCTGCAAGGCGATCACATCGGTTTCAAGGGCGGAGATCACGCCCAAAACCCGCTCTGGCGCGCGAATACGGTCCAGACCGACACATTTGCGGATATTGTAACTGGCAACCCGGATCGGGGCGGCTTGGTTGGTGTAATTGCGCTGCATTCCCTATATATGGGCAAACAGAGGGTCGTTGTGAAGTGGCCTGAAGATCGCGCGACAGCAGGACGCCCCTGAATGGATTTCAAGAACCAAAACGTGATTGCACAGTTGATCTGGGGCCTGTTGCTGGTCGCGGTTGTGGTGTCGCTGTTTTCGGCGCGCTGGTCGCTGGCCTTTGTGGCAACCGCAACGTTGGGGCTGTCGCTGTTTCCCAGCCTGTTTATCCAACGCTTTCAGATCAAGCTGCCGCAAAGCTTTATCGCCTTCATCGTCAGCTTTGTCTTTGCCGCCATATTTCTGGGCGAAGCCTTTGATTTTTATGAAAGATACTGGTGGTGGGACATTGTGCTGCACGGCGTGTCAGCGATCGGATTTGGCCTGATCGGGTTTCTGTTTGCCTTCATGCTGTTTGAGGGCGACCGCTACCGCGCGCCGCCGATTGCGCTGTCATTTATCGCCTACTGCTTTGCTGTTTCCATCGGTGCTGCCTGGGAGATCTTTGAATTTGCGATGGATCAACTGATGGGTCTGAACATGCAGAAATCAGGGCTGCTTGATACGATGGGCGATCTGATTGTCGATATGATCGGCGCTGCCTTGGGCGCGCTGGCCGGGTTTTTCTATTTGAAACGCTGGCGATTTGGCGGTCTGGCCTACATGATCCGCGATTTCGTGCGCCAGAACCGGCATATTTACCGCAAGGACGACGATTACGACCCGTAATGCGCCAGGTGATCCGTCAGCAGCGCGTAAAACCCGTCGGCGTGGATGCTGCCGATAAACAGCGCATTTGGCCGCCGCGATGTCACCCGCCACCAGTCGGCGACGGTCATGCCGCGCGTCAGCTCTGACGTAGTTTCAACCTCGACATTGATGAAGCGACCGGCAAACAGGTCGGGCTGTAACAGATAGGCGATGACGCAAGGATCATGTAGCGGCGCACCCTCTGAGCCGTATTTTTCAATGTCAAACCGTTCAAAGAAATCCGTCAGCTCCGCAACCGCCGTGGCGACCGGATTTCCAAGCGCGCGAAAGGCGTCGATCCTGGGTTTGGTGGTCAGTGCCTGATGCGTGACGTCAAGCGGCATCATCACAATCGGCAGGCCGGATTTTAGCACGATTTCAGCGGCTTCCGGGTCGACGTAAATGTTGAATTCAGCCGCCGGGGTGATATTTCCAACCTCAAAATAGGCGCCGCCCATCAGCACGATTTCGCGGATACGGTCTGCTATATCGGGCGCTTTGGTGAGGGCGGTTGCGATGTTGGTTAAGGGGCCAAGCGGGCAAAGTGTAATGCTGCCTGTGGGATGCTGGCGCAGGCTGTCGATGATGAAATCGACCGCATGGCCTTGGGTCAGGGTCATGCTGGGTTCAGGCAGTTCGGGGCCATCAAGCCCTGTTTTGCCATGCACATGTTCCGCCGTCACCAACGCGCGTTTCATTGGCGTGTTGCACCCGGCATAGATCGGCAAATCGGGCCTGCCTGCCAGTTCACAGATCTTGCGACAGTTGTGTTCGGTCAGGGCCAGCGGCACATTGCCGGCCACCGCTGTCAGGCCCAGAACCTCAAGCTCTGGCGAGGCCAGCGCCAGCAAGATCGCCACCGCGTCGTCCTGGCCGGGATCGGTATCAATGATGATTTTGCGGGGCATGGCGGCCTGAAGGTCAGCGGACTGTTGCGGCAAATCTGCCTTGGCGGTTCCGGCTTGTCCAGCACAAGTGACCCAAAAAAGCCCTGATGCGGGCTTTTAGGGGGGCACCGCCCCCTTGGGCCCAGGCCCTGACCCCCGGGTGTATTTGGGCAATAAAGACGGGGGCAGGGCGTTAGGGCCTCAGTTGTCGAAATGTACTTCTTCAACCAGCCTAAGGGCGGTGCCGCGCAGGCCTGCCAGATCCATCAGATTGACGTTGTCAGGGGTGAACGTCCCCCAGGAGGCAACCAGGTCTGACGTTTTGGCCCCTGCCAGCAGCGGATATTCATAATTCGCTTCGGCATAGATTGACTGGGCTGCGGGGGAGGATAAAAACTCCATCAATTTCAGGGCGTTGTCGTAGTTTGGCGCGGCTTTGGTCATGGCCATGCCGGACAGGTTGACATGGGTGCCTGCGCCTTCAAATACCGGGAAAACGATATTGACGGCATTGGCCCATTCGGTTTGTTCCGGGTCTTCCAACATTTCGCCCATATAGTAAGTATTGCCAAGGGCAAGGTCGCATTCCCCGGCCCAGACAGCCTTGATCTGACCCCGGTCATTGCCTTGTGGTTTTCGCGCAAGATTGTCGCGCAATCCTTCCAGCCAGGCCTTGGCCCCGGCCTCCCCGTGATGGGCGATGACGCTGGAAAACAGGGCCAGATTGTACGCATGCGTGCCGGAGCGGATGCAGATCCGGCCCTTCCATTTGGGGTCGGCCAGGTCTTCGTAAGTGTTGACTTCGCCGGGTTTGACCCGCGCTACCGAGGCGAAAATCACCCGCGCGCGGGAGGTGAGGCCGAACCATTCAAGGCCGGGATCGCGAAATTCAGCCGGGATATTGGCGCGCAGAATGTCAGACGAAACCGGTTGGGTGACGCCGGCCTCCACCACCTGGGCCAGCCGCGCGATGTCGACCGTCAAGACGACGTCAGCGGGGGAGCGTTTGCCTTCCGCCACCAGTTTTTCAACCAGACCTTTGTTCAGGAACGCGACATTTACGTCGATGCCGGTTTCCGCCGTGAAAGCATCAAACAGCGGCTGCACCAGATCAGGCTGGCGGTAGGAATAAACATTCACCTCGGCCGCCAGGCAAGTGGTTGCAAACAGCGACATCGCGGCGGCGGTGAGCAGGGGTTTCAGGTTGAAAAACATGTCAGTGTCCTTGTGCGTAGGAGGTCTGTGTTGGTGTGAAATCTGCGATGAATTAATCTGAGTATTTTAGTCAAGTCAATACCTGATTAAACTAGTCAGATTTCTTTTCCGCTAATTTGACCTGATCCCAAAGCGCGTCCATTTCCGTCAGATCCGACTGCTCTGGCCGTTTGCCGCGTGTCGCAAGTTTGGCTTCAACGCCCTGAAACCGGCCGGTAAATTTGTCGTTGGCGGCCCTGAGGGCGGCTTCCGGATCAACCTTCAGATGCCGCGCCAGATTGGCCATGACGAACATCAGATCGCCAAACTCTTCCACAACTTCGGTTTGGGTCAGGGTTGCGCGGGCCTCGGCCAGTTCGGCGGCTTCCTCAACGATCTTGTTGATCACCTGATCGGTGGCCGGCCAGTCAAACCCAACCCTGGCCGCCCGTTTTTGCAACTTTACCGCCCGCATAAGCGCTGGCAGGCCAAGGGCTACGCCATCCAAAGTGCCTTGGGTCGTGCCGGGTTTTTTGGCCCGTTCCCGCGCCTTGATCTGTTCCCAATCGCGGGTTTGCTGATCGGCGGATTTATCGCGGCTTTCATCGCCAAAAACATGCGGATGCCGCGCGACCATCTTGTCAGCAATCGCCTTGGTGACCGTGGCGAAGTCAAACAAACCCTGCTCCGCCCCCATTTGGGTATAGTAGATGACCTGCAACAGAAGATCACCCAACTCCCCCTCAAGCTCCGCCATGTTGCGCTGTTCTATGGCGTCGGCGACTTCATAGGCCTCCTCGATCGTGTAGGGCACGATCGAGGCGAAATCCTGTTCGATATCCCAGGGGCAACCGGTTTCAGGGTCGCGCAGGCGGGCCATTATTTCCAACAGGCGCGGCAAGCCGCCATCGGGATCAAGGCACAGGTTTTGGCTGTCGGCGTGGTTTTTGGTCATTGTTCCCCGGCATGAAATCGGCAAGTCTGGGCCAGAGTAACGCGTTCATCACGGGAGTCCACCACATGCCCACCGTCAACCACAAGGCCGAGACCGATTTCGCGGTTTCGGTGGCCCAAGGCATCGCCGGGGCGGATATGGTTGATCCCAATACACCACCTGTCGTGGGGGCCGAGGATTTCGCCTATATGCTGGAGGAACGGCGAGGCGCCTATCTGTCCATTGGTCAGGGCGAGGGGGCGTCGCTGCATCATCCGGAATATGATTTCAACGATGATCTGTCGCCGATTGGGGCCAGTTACTTCGTGAAACTGGTGGAAACTGCGCAGCCGGTTGGCTAAGGCGCGCCGGCTTTGGTGGGGCACAGAATGGGTAAAGGAGGGACGAGGGTTTGCAACGCCTGATCTGGCCGTTCATCGCGTTCACACTGACCGCCGCCGTGCTGGCAGCGGGGGTCTGGTGGTGGGCTTATGGTGCGGCTTTGGATCGGTTGTCTTCCCGTGGGCAGACCGAATTGTCGCTGGCCGCAGACCGGTTGCAAAGCCATTTGCAGCGGTTTCGCCAACTGTCTGTGGTGCTGTCAGATCACCCCAGCCTGATCGCGCTGCTGCGCGAAGACAGCGACCAGTTTGTTGTCGCTGCCGAAGAATTGCTGCTGGCGGCGGCAGATAAAACCGGCTCAACCGAAGTGTTCGTTTTGTCCGGCGACGGGATCAAGGTGGCGTCGTCTTTGCCGGGCAGCGATATCGGCAAACTTGGCGGAACCCGCTATTTCCACCGCGCGATGCACGGGGCGTTGGGTACAGCACATCTGCGCGAAGGCGACGGGCCTGCGCGGATGTTTTACGCCGCCGCTCCGATCCAGATCCGGGGGCAGCCGCCAATTGGCGTGGTCGTGGTCAAGGTCGATGTCGAAGCGGTGGAAACCGATTGGCGCGCCAGCCCGAACATCCTGTTTTTCACCGACCGAGAGGGCTTGGTTTTTGTCGCCAACCGGGTTGAACTGCTGTTTCACCGGCTGTCTGAATTGAAACTGGCCGACCTGAAAGCGCCAGCAAAAGGCACGGCTGAAATCGGTTTCAGGCAATCCAAAGTGTCGGCCCATGATTTGTGGTCGGCGGCGCAGGGGCGGCGTTATCCGGCGACCTCGTTGCATCTGGTCAAGCCCTCGCCGGTGATTGATCTTGATGGCCATATCCTGCTGGACGCGACCCGGGCCAATACCACTGCGCTGTGGCAGGCGGCTTTTGCGGCCACGGCCAGCCTGGTGCTGGCGGCGATCTTTTTGATCCTGATGCAAAGGCGGTTGGCGCTGGCAGAACGCTTGCAAATCGAAGAAGAAGCGACGCGCCAACTGGAGGCAAGGGTCGCCCGCCGGACCGAGCAATTATCCGGCGTTAACCTTGATCTGCGCCAGCAAATCAAGGAACGCCGTGATGCCGAACAGGCCTTGCGTCGGGCCCAGCAGGATCTGGTGCAGGCCGGAAAACTGTCAGCCCTGGGGCAGATGTCGGCGGGGATCAGCCATGAATTGAACCAACCGCTGATGGCGATCAGATCCTTTGCCGAAAACGCCGAAACCTTTCTGGCACGTGGTGATATTGCGACGGCATCCGGCAATCTGGCGCGGATTTCCGACCTGGCGCGGCGGATGGGAAGGATCATCAAAAACCTGCGCGCATTTGCCCGCAAGGAAGGTGAGCCGATGACCGATGTCGACCTGACCGAAGTTATTCTCGCGGCGATAGAGCTTAGCGAAAACCAGTTGCAACAAGCCGGGGTTGCGGTGGCTTTTGCGCGCCCGGATCACAACGTGATGGTGCGTGGCGGCGAAGTGCGGCTGCAACAGGTGGCGATTAACCTTCTGTCAAATGCCGCCGACGCGATGGAAGGCCAAAGCGACAAACGCGTCGATATCACGATCTCCGAAACCCCGGATATGACCCGGCTGATCGTCAGGGATACCGGGCCGGGGCTTGATGATGCCGAGCGGATTTTTGACCCGTTTTATTCCACCAAGGAGGTCGGCAAATCCGAAGGCATGGGCCTTGGCCTGTCGATTTCATACGGTATCGTGCAAAGTTTTGGCGGCCAGATCACCGGCCGAAATCACCCCGAAGGCGGGGCCGAATTCAGCGTCGATCTGACCCCGGTCAGGCAGGAGGCAGCGGCATGATCAACAAAGTGCTTTTGGTGGATGACGATGCCTCGGTGCGCGAAGCGCTGGGTCAGACCCTTGATTTGGGCGGCTGCCAGCCGGTGCTTGCCGCCTCGGTCACTGAAGCCAAGGATCATCTTTCGGCCAATTTCCCAGGCGTCGTCCTGTCCGATATCCGCATGCCCGGCAAGGACGGTTTTGATCTGCTGGCGCATATCCGCGCGCTTGACAGCGACCTGCCGGTGATCCTTCTGACTGGCGAAGGCGATGTGCCAACGGCGGTGCGCGGCATCAGCGAGGGGGCCTATGATTTTCTGGAAAAACCCTGCGATCCCAAACATTTGCTGGATGTGGTTGCGCGGGCCTTGAAGACCCGTAAGCTGGTTTTGGAAAACCGTCAACTGAAGCGTCAGCTTGAAAGCGCGCTTCAGAAAAAGATCGGATTCCTTGGCCAGTCCGAGGCGGCGGTCAGAACCCGCGATGCCATTCGCAGGGCCGCTGGTGTGGCCGCCCCGGTGCTTATCAGCGGTGCGCGCGGGTCTGGCCGGGGCCATGTCGCGCGCCTGGTGCTTGAGGCGCGGCAGGCCGACCGGCAGCCTTCGCCGGCGTTTCACCGGCTTGATTGCCTCAGCCCGATGGGCTTTGCGGTGGCGGGTTTTGGCGATGGTCCGGTGCTTTTGTGCAATATCGAGCGGCTGGAGCCGGGTGATCAGGCGGGCCTGCTGCGCTGCATCACCGCCAGTGATCGGGCAAATATCTTCGCGACCACAGGCCCGGACCCTGAAAACCTGGTGCAATCCGGTGCGCTGGATGATGAGCTTTTTTATGCCCTCGGTGTCGTGCGCATCCATGTTCCGGCCCTGCCGGAACGGCGGGAGGACGTGCCGATCCTGTTTGATAAATTCCTGCGCGAAGAAATTGATGCCGGCGCACCGTTGACGGCGAATTCGGGTCGGGTTGCTGCCGAAGGACTGGCCGGGTTTGACTGGATGGGCGATCTTCGCGCACTGCGCAATCACGCCAAACGGGTGGCCTGGGGGCTGACGGCGGATGCAGAGACACCTGGGCTGCGCGGGCAGTTGGAACGGGTCGAACGCGCCCTGATCGAGGCGTGCCTGCGCCGCTATTCCGGCCACGCCACCGCCACCGCCGAAGCCCTGGGACTGCCGCGCAAGACCTTCTATGACCGCCTGCAAAAACTGGCGATTCGTCCGGAAGATTTTCGCGAATAACGCTGTGCGGATTGTCGCACAGGCCGGGCGCGGGGTGTGTGGATTTCCGCACATCGGCTTGCGATTGTGACGAACTACTTGTCGCAAACCCATCGTAACCGCATGTAAATAAACGACTATATCGAAACTCAGCGCAACCAGCACGCAAGGCTTGCAACGCCTTGGCTTGAGGCTATCGTCGCTAACAGGCGCCTTACTCGGGCCGCTCTATGTTTCATTTCTGGGAGGACACCATGAAATTTCTTACCTTAACCGCCGTCGCTGCGGCCCTGACATTCAGTGCGGGCACGGCCCTGGCATCCTGCGAAGACGGCGAGATCGTCATCAAGTTCGCGCATGTCACCAACACCGACAAACACCCCAAAGGCATCGCCGCAACTCTGCTGTCTGAGCGCGTCAATGCCGAGATGAACGGTAAAGCCTGTATGGAGGTTTTCCCGAACTCGACCCTTTATGACGACAATAAAGTGCTGGAAGCGATGCTTCAGGGCGACGTGCAACTGGCCGCCCCCAGCCTGTCGAAGTTTGAAAAATTCACCAAGCAGTTCCGCATTTTCGATCTGCCTTTCATGTTCAAAAACGTGAACGCTGTTGACGAATTCCAACTGTCCTCGACCGGTCAGGCAATGAAGGATTCGATGCAAAAACGTGGCCTGCAAGGCTTGGCGTTCTGGCACAATGGCATGAAGCAGATGTCAGCGAATGTGCCCTTGATCCTGCCGACCGATGCCAATGGCCTGAAATTCCGAGTGCAAAGCAGCGATGTTCTGGTGGCGCAAATGGAAGCAATTGGCGGCAGCCCGCAGAAAATGGCGTTCTCCGAAGTTTATGGCGCGCTGCAACAGGGCGTTGTGGACGGTCAGGAAAACACCTGGTCCAACATCTACGGCAAGAAGTTTTTCGAGGTGCAGGACGGCACTACCGAAACCAACCACGGCATCATCGACTATCTGCTGGTGACCTCGGTTGACTGGCTCGACAGCCTGCCTGCTGACACCCGCGATCAGTTTCTGACCATTGTGGCCGAAGTCACTGACCTTCGGAACGGCGAAAGCACACGCATCAACGAAGAAGCCAAAGCCGCTGTGATCACCGCCGGTGGCGAAGTGCGCAGCCTGACGGCTGAACAGCGCGCAGCCTGGGTTGCAGCCATGAAACCTGTCTGGGACCAGTTTGAAGGCGATGTCGGTGCCGACAATATCGCTGCCGCACAGGCGATCAACGCCAACCACTAAACCATTGATCGGGCGCGCTTCTTTCGGGGCGCGCCCGAATTCCATTTATGATTATGGCGCATTGGGGGGAAATGATGCAGTCAAAATCCGGACAGTTCATCAATAGAATAGAAGAGAGCCTGATCGCCTATATCCTGGGCGCGATGACGCTGATCACATTTGCCAATGTGGTCGTGCGCAAAGGGTTCAACGGCAATATTCTGTGGGCGCTCGAAATGACGGTGTTCCTGTTTGCCTGGCTGGTTTTGCTGGGGGTGTCGCACGCGGTCAAGATCGGTGCGCATTTGGGGGTCGACGCGGTGATTAATCTTGTCAGCCCGGGAATGCGGCGGGCGATGGCGCTGACGTCGGCGGCGGCCTGCCTGATTTTTACCCTGCTTTTGTTAAAGGGCAGCTGGGATTACTGGGCCCCGTTTGCCAACCTGAACCCGACCTCGGGCCGCTGGTTTCCCACCGGATTTACCGAGGCACGCGGCCAGGGTTGGTTTGAGGTGAACGACATCCCGATGGTCGCGCCTTTGCGGTTTATGGAGGACATGTTCAACGAAGGCGAGGCTTATGAGAAGATCCCGCGCCTGATCCCCTATCTGATCATGCCTTTGTCGATGACGCTTTTGCTGTACCGGTTCGTGCAGGCCACGATCTGGTTGTGGCGGGGTGAAATCAGTTCGTTCATTGTCAGCCACGAGGCTGAAGATGCGGTCGAAGAAGCCGCCAAGAAAGCGAAGGATTGATCCATGACCGTAGCTTTTCTTTTCCTGCTGATCATCGGTTTGTTGCTGATCGGCGTGCCGATTGCAGTCGCCCTTGGCCTGTCGTCGATCCTGTTTCTGCTGATCTTTTCCGACAGTTCGCTGGCCTCGGTCGCACAAACGCTGTTTTCGGCTTTTGAGGGCCATTCGACCCTGCTGGCGATCCCGTTTTTCATCCTCGCCTCAAGCTTCATGTCAACCGGCGGCGTGGCGCAGCGGATCATCCGCTTTTCGATCGCCGTTGTCGGCCATTTTCGCGGCGGTCTGGCGATTGCCGGGGTGTTTGCCTGCATGATGTTCGCGGCTTTGTCAGGCTCGTCGCCCGCGACGGTCGTTGCCATCGGTACGATCGTCATCGCGGCGATGCGCCAGGCCGGATATACCAAGGATTTTGCCGCCGGGGTGATCTGTAACGCAGGCACCTTGGGCATTCTGATCCCACCGTCGATTGTGATGGTGGTCTATGCCACCGCGGTTGAGGTTTCGGTCGGGCGGATGTTTCTGGCCGGGGTCATTCCCGGTCTGATGGCCGGTCTGATGCTGATGATCGCGATCTATATCATGGCCCGGATCAAGGATATGCCCAGCGGTGAATTCGCCGGTTGGCGCGAGATCTGGACTGCCTTTCGCGATGCGGTCTGGGGGCTGATGCTGATCGTCATCATCATGGTCGGGATCTATGGCATCAAGGGTGTCACCAATGGTGCGATCTTCACCCCGACCGAGGCGGCGGCGGTCGCGTCGATCTATGCCTTCATCGTCGCTTGTTTCATCTATCGCGACATGGGACCGCTGAAAACGGAAGAGGGTGCGCCGAACAAAAGTCTTTTGCGCTACCCGCAGGCGCTGGTGACGGCACTGGTGCATGAAGACACCCGCAACACGCTTTATGACGCTGGCAAACTGACCATCACCTTGATGTTCATCATCGCCAACGCATTGATCCTGAAGCATGTTTTAACGGATGAACAGATCCCGCAGCAAGTTGCCAACACCATGCTGGCAGCCGGGCTTGGGCCGGTGATGTTCCTGATCGTGGTCAACGTGATCCTGCTGATCGGCGGGCAATTCATGGAGCCGTCGGGCCTGTTACTGATCGTCGCCCCCCTGGTGTTCCCGATTGCGATGGAGTTGGGGATCGACCCCATTCACCTGGGCATCATCATGGTGGTCAACATGGAGATCGGCATGATCACCCCGCCGGTTGGGCTGAACCTGTTCGTCACCTCAGGCGTGGCCGGGATGCCGATGATGCGGGTGGTGAAGGCAGCGTTGCCCTTCCTTGGGGTGCTGTTCATCTTCCTGATAATGGTGACGTATATTCCGTTCCTGTCAACCTGGTTGCCCAATTCTGTGATGGGACCTGAGATCATCACCAAGTAGCGCAATCCGTAAAGTGGGAAGCGGTTTTCGGATCAAATTGCGCGCAATTGATAGTCGCGCGCCTTTCAGGCGCAAGAACTTCAGCCGCCCCTTCGGGGGCGGCGGTTTGCTGAGTATTTGGGCAATAAAGAAGCAGGCTTAGTCGGTGCCGCGATAGGGCTCGACATATTGTAGGGCCATGTCCCAGGGGAAGAAAATCCAGGTGTCCTGGCTGACCTCGGTGATGAACGTGTTCACCATTGGCCGGCCTTTGGGTTTGGCATAGACGGTGGCGAAATGCGCCTTGGGGAAGTGGTCACGGACCAGTTCCAACGTGCGGCCGCTGTCGACCAGATCGTCGATGATCAGCACACCTTCGCCGTCGCCCAGCAGCGCTTTGTCGGGGGATTTCAGCACCTCAGCCCTGGATTGCGACTGGTGGTCATAAGATTTGACCGAGATCGTGTCGACGGTGCGAATGTCCAACTCTCGTGCGACGATCATCGCGGGGGCCATGCCGCCCCGAGTGATGGCAACAACCGCGCGCCAGGCGCCATTATCAGGGCCATGTCCGTCCAGCCGCCAGGCCAGGGCCCGGCTGTCGCGATGCAACTGGTCCCAGCTGACATGGAACCCTTTTTCATGTGGCAAACGATCCGACATTTACTTTTTCCCGGTTACAAGGTCGATATCAGGCGCGTCAGCAGCTTTCATGCCAATGGCGTGATAACCGGCATCGACATGATGCACCTCACCCGTCACGCCTGAACCGAGGTCAGACAAAAGGTAAAGCGCTGATTTCCCGACATCTTCGGTCGTGACATTGCGCCGAAGCGGTGAGTTCAGCTCATTCCATTTCATGATGTAGCGGAAATCACCGATGCCGCTGGCGGCCAGGGTTTTGATCGTGCCGGCCGAAATCGCGTTGACGCGGATGCCGTCTTTGCCCAGATCCTCGGCCATGTAGCGCACGCTGGCTTCAAGGGCTGCCTTGGCCACACCCATGACGTTATAATGCGGCATGACTTTTTCCGCGCCATAATAGGTAAGGGTAAGCATCGAGCCGCCATCGGTCATCAGTTTCTCCGCCCGCTGCGCCACAGCCGTGAAGGAATAGACCGAAATATCCATCGACATCAGGAAATTGTCGCGGCTGGTATCGACGTAACGGCCGCGCAATTCGTTTTTGTCGGAAAACCCGATTGCATGCACCAGGAAATCAAGCTTGCCCCAGGTCTTTTCCAGTTGCGCAAATAGCGCATCCACCGAGGCCATGTCTGACACGTCGCATTCCAGCACATGTTTGACGCCGATCTGATCTGCCAGCGGGCGGACGCGTTTGCCCAAAGCCTCGCCCTGGTAGGAGAACGCCATTTCGGCCCCCTGCGCAGCACAGGCCTGGGCAATGCCCCAGGCCATCGACTTGTCGTTTGCCACGCCCATGATCAAGCCGCGTTTTCCGTTCATCAATCCTGCAGTCATGGACGCCAATCCTCGTTAATACCCAATCTTCCGAGGTTTAGGCGAAACTGCGGACCCCATCAAGCCGGCCCGGACATGCGATTTTGATCTGGTCAAATCAGCAGGCGGCGATAGTGTCAGGAGACAGACTGAAAACAAGCTGGATTGGTGATGACAGACAGAACCGGAAAATTCGCAGGCGACGACCCGTTCGCGCTGGCCCGCACCTGGTTGGCCGAGGCCGAAACGACGGAGCCAAACGACCCAAACGCCATCGCACTGGCCAGTGTGAATGCCGATGGCCTGCCCAATGTGCGCATGGTCCTGTTGAAAGAGGTCGAGGCGGATGCCTTTGTCTTTTATACCAATTACGAAAGTGCCAAGGCCGATGAGATCGAGGCGACCGGCAAAGCTGCCTTCGTGATGCACTGGAAATCCCTGCGCCGTCAGATCCGGGTGCGGGGGTTGGTCACGCGCGAAGACGGGCCGCAGGCGGATGCCTATTATGCCTCACGATCATTGCCAAGCCGCCTTGGGGCCTGGGCCTCGCATCAGTCTCAGCCGCTGAAAAGTCGGGGCAGTTTGATGGCGAAAGTGGC
>CAYXXQ010000032.1:0-16823 GCA_964469075.1 uncultured Rhodobacter sp. | reverse complement strand
AGCAATCGCCCTCGGCATCCTGGCCCATGTCGTCTATCTGGTCTGGATCGGCGGCGATTTCATGCAAGGCAGGTTCCTGGCGGTTGACACCTTCCTTGCCTGCTTTCTGATCGCGCGCAACGCCTCCGTCACCCTGATCCGCCGCGCAGGCATCGCCGCAGTGCTGATCGCGACGGTCTATACCCGGCCTTACATCGTACCGATGCAGGTTGAAGACATCCCGTTTTTTAATGACGAACGGCGGTTCTACGCGCAGCCCTATGCGCTGAGGTCCAAAGGCCGGGTCTGGCCCCAGCCAAACCCACCGTCCGAGGTCGCTCCCATCGGCTACCGCGCTGAATGCGGCATGATCGGCGGGGCGCGGATCGACTGGCCCGACAAGGTCTGGATCATCGACGTCTGCGCCCTGACCGACCCGTTTCTGGCCCGCTTGCCGGCCCTACAGCAGGCCGGGTATCGCCCGGGCCATCTGAACCGGGCGATTCCTGACAATTATCACCTGGCGCTGGCCGGGATCGAACCCCTGACCGACGCAAACGCGCGCGCCTTGTTTGAGGACATCCAAGCCGTCAGCACCGGCCCGATTTTCACCAAGCCGCGCTTTCAGGCGATCTGGCGGTTGTTGTCAGGCCACCACCAGCCGGACCCTGACGACTGGCGCCACTCAGGCGCTGGGCTGACATACGGAATGGGCTTCTGGATGGGGGGTGAGCATGCGGGCTACCCCCTGTATCCGCCGGGCCTGCGTGAGGTTTTTGGTAAGCCCTAAACGCCTTCTGTGACACATAATCTTGTGTTCCTCTGGAAATCTCCCTGCTATATCTAGACACCCGCGTGAATCGCCAAGCAAGGACGACCCCAATGACCCTGACCCCGGACCAACAGGCCGAAATCACCGAAGCCCGCAGCCATAGCCAACAAACCCTGCGCGCCACAGTCCCGGGGATGGAGGCGCATCTTTACAAGGCCCACCCGGTGCTTGACCACGGCTTTGTGCGCGTCATCGACTATATGGGTGACGATCAGGCGATCACCCAGGCGGCCCGCGTCAGCTATGGCAAAGGCACCAAAAAGGTCACCAATGACGAAGGCCTGATCCGCTACCTGATGCGGCACTGGCACTCCACCCCGTTTGAAATGTGTGAGATCAAACTCCACGTCAAAGTGCCGGTTTTCGTCGCCCGCCAATGGATCCGCCACCGCACCGCCAACGTCAACGAATACTCGGCCCGCTATTCGATCCTGGACCGCGAGTTCTACATCCCCGCCCCTGACGCGCTGAACGCTCAGTCAACGGTCAACAACCAGGGCCGGGGCGAGCTGCTGGAAGGCGCCGAGGCCGAGCGCGTGCTCGATTTGCTGAAATCCGACGCCGGTCGCGCCTATGACCACTACGAGGAAATGCTCAGCCAGGACGGCCAAAAAGGCCTGGCCCGCGAGCTGGCGCGGATGAACCTGCCGGCCAACATCTATACCCAGTGGTACTGGAAGGTCGATCTGCACAACCTGTTCCACTTTTTACGCCTGCGCGCCGACCCCCACGCCCAATACGAAATCCGCGTCTACGCCGAAGCGATGTGCCAGATCATCGCCGACTGGGTGCCAATGGCCTACGGCGCATTCGAGGATTACCGCCTGGGCGGCGTCCAGCTGTCCGGCATTGCAATCGACTGCGTCCGGCGGATGCTTAAGGGGGAGGCGGTCACGCAGGAAAGCTCCGGCATGAGTGCTGGGGAATGGCGGGAGTTTGAGGGGGTTTTGAAGAGGTAGTTGTCCAATAAACGCTCAAAACGTCATCATTTCGTTCCGATAGTTTTGCAAAAGCAATTTGCGTCCCAAAATGGAAAAATTTGGTACTGCGAGCGAATTAACTCAAAAGGGTTTTCTCGGCCAGAGGAACGAAATCACATTTCTGCCTTTAAGGAGAGAAATTACAATACAACAATAGAGAATGGTGTGCCATCTGACCGCCTAGAAAGGGAGTTTTGGGGAGTTGTGGACAATCACCTAGGCGACTTACTTCCCCAAATTGAAAAGATTTTGAAATTGGGTAATTCTCCCAATTTCCGAGGGGATTCGTTTGAATCCCTCATTAATTTATTCGCGGCCACTATGACGCGCAGTCCTGACATCATCCCTGATGCGAACCCAATGAAGATTGGAGAAGAAATTTATGATGGGGTGATGGCTGCCGCTCCAGATATACCAAAGGAAATATCTGAAACGATTTCCAACCCAACACGTATGATGCAAAACGGTCGCCATGTTTTCGCCTATGCTCGAACCGTTGAGCCCAAGAAAGTTCTTTCCGCACTACGCAATTACAGTGCGCGATTGGTCATGGCAGAAAAAGGTTCTGCATTCATATTGGGAAGTAGACTCGTTTATCGAATCGGAAATGGTAATGACACACACCTAGATCGCGAAACTACCGAACTCTGGTTTCCGGTTTCGCCAAGCACTTCAATTGTTCTAGTGAATTTACCAAAAGTTGGCGAAAGCATAGTTGTTTGGCCTAAACGGAAAGTTCGCCAGTTTAATGAGTTTTTTTGCGAGCAAAGTTCATTTGTGGGTTCTCACTCTGTGAAACTATTGAGTTCCTTGATTAAAACCAAAAAAATGAGCGTTGATTCATGCTGAATTCAATTTGGAAAAATGTGAATTATGCAAACCGTGTGGTGGGCATTCCAGCCCGCCATTGCCAATCATAACCGCCATCCCAAGTCGGCAAGAATGCCCACCCTACGTGATTTGTCACGCCATATTTTACACTCTCTCTAACCGGGCCCCTCTTGGCCCGGTCAGCGCCCGGACCTCCCCATGGGGAGGGCGCTTCGCACCCACCCCGAGGTCCGAATGCTGCCCTCATGCTGGCTGGCAGGCGGTGAAGGTGGTGCCTGCTGCCCGGACTATTCCGAGACGGCGCGCACCCCCCAGGTCGGGCACTGCCCTCGCGATAGCAGACACCGCCAGAAACCAGCGCCCTGCGCTCCGCGCGTTCGCGCCTGAAACCCTCCCCCGGAGGGTTTCCGAGGCGGGCCACACCTCCCCCAGGTCGGGCGATGACCTTGTGGTATACCCACCTCTTGAGATCACCACCTCCATGTCCTAAAACGCGGCCAGCTTTATCCCCGACTGGAGGGCCTCTTATGCTGACCGTCTATGGTCTGACCAAATGTTCCACCTGCCATAAGGCCCTCGCTGAACTTGCCGCGATGGGCCATGCCTTCACGTTTCGGGACGTTCGCGACGACGGTATCAGCGACAAGGTTTTGACCGAAGCCCTGGCCCAGATCGGTGAGCGCCGCCTGCTGAACCGCGCCTCCTTTACTTGGCGGGGATTGCCCGAGGGAGAGCGTGCGGGTGATCCGCTAGCCCTGCTCAAAGCCCACCCCGCCCTGATGAAACGCCCGCTGATCATCGCGGGCGATCAGATATTGGCCGGGTGGACCAAATCAACCAAGGAAGCCCTTGGCTGAAGGTGTTTGTTTGACGAAATGCGCAACTCATTATACGCTTTGCGCAGCGACAACCCTCAAACCGCCAAAACCGCCTGAACCGCCTTTTGCCAGCGCTGATATTTGACCTGCCGCTCTGCCGCTTCCATTTGCGGTTCAAACCGCGCGGCGCGGGCCCAGTTCTGGGCGAACGCCTCCATATCCGGGCAAATCCCGGCTTTCATTCCAGCCAGCCAGGCCACCCCAAGGGCCGTGGTTTCCAGCCCGGCGGGGCGATCCACCGGCGCGCCCAGAATATCGGCTAGAAACTGCATGGCGATGTCATTGCCACTCATCCCGCCGTCAACGCGCAGGGTGTTGGCGCTGCCCTGGCCGGGCCAGTCGGCGACCATCGCGTCCAGCAGATCGCGGGTCTGATAGCCGACGCTTTCAAGGGCTGCGCGGGCAAATTCATTCGGTCCAGTATTGCGCGACAGCCCGAAAATCGCGCCCCGGCAATCGGCGTTCCAGTAAGGTGCGCCAAGGCCGGTGAAGGCCGGCACCATCACCACCGGCTGATCGGGGTCGGCCAGGGCCGCCAGCGGCTGGCTTTCCGCCGCAGTGCCGATCAACCCAAGCCCGTCGCGCAACCATTGCACCACCGCCCCGGCCACAAAAATCGCCCCTTCCAGTGCATAAGTCGGCTTGCCATCCAGCTGGTAAGCGATGGTCGTCAGCAGCCGGTTTTGCGACGAGATCGGCGTGTCGCCAGTGTTCAAAAGCGCGAAACAGCCGGTGCCGTAGGTCGCTTTCATCATGCCGGGTTGAAAACAGGCCTGGCCGATGGTCGCGGCCTGCTGATCGCCCGCAACCCCCAGGATCGGGATCTCAGCGCCCAACAGATCTGCCTGCGTTACGCCGAACTCAGCGGCGCAATCCTGGACCTGTGGCAGCATCGCTTGCGGGATGTTCAGAAGGGTGCAGATGTCATCGCTCCAACAGCCGTTATGGATGTCATAAAGCAGGGTGCGCGCGGCATTGGTCGCGTCGGTCAGATGGTGTTTGCCGCCGGTCAGCCGCCAGATCAGATAGCTGTCAACGGTGCCAAACAAAAGCTCGCCCCGGTTGGCGCGGTTGCGGGCATCGGGGTGTTGATCAAGGATCCATCGCAGTTTTGTGGCCGAAAAGTACGGGTCCAGTAGCAGCCCGGTTTGTCGGCGGATCAAATCCTCATGGCCTGCGTCGCGCAAGGCCGCACAAGTGTCAGCGGTGCGCCTGTCCTGCCAGACGATTGCATTGCCAAGCGTCTGGCCGGTTTTACGGTCCCACACCAGCGTGGTTTCGCGCTGATTGGTGATGCCGATGGCGGTGATGTCCAGACCCTTTAGCCCGGCCTTGGACAGCGCCGCGCGGCAGGTCGCAAGCGTGCTGGACCACAGGTCTTCGGGGTCATGTTCCACCCAGCCGCTGGCGGGGAAATGTTGCGGGAATTCTTGCTGGGCCATTGCAACAGGCGCCAGCATTTCATCAAACACGATCGCCCGGCTGGAGGTGGTGCCCTGATCAATGGCAAGAATATGGGGCAATTTGGCACTCCCTAAAACTGGTTGATCCCGGAATTTTGCCCGCTCAGGGCCGGGGTTTCAAGCTTTGCGTCCTGCGCCATAAAGGTCGCCAATGCGGACACCTGATCAGGGCCAAGCCGCAGGCCGAGCTTGCTGCGCCGCCACAGGATATCATCGGCAGTCCGCGCATACTCCTGCCGCATCATCCAACGCACTTCGCGCGCGGTTAACCCTGCGCCGAACGCCTGGCCCAGATCGGCAAGCGCGCGGGCGTTGCCCATGATCTTATCCGCCTCGGTACCGTAAGCGCGCACCAGTCGCGCCGCCGTGGTGGCGGGCAGAAAGGCGAAGCGGGTGTGAAATTCTGCGATCTTCAAAGCCAGGTCTTCCGGGCGGAAATCGCCGCCGGGCAGGGGGGCGGTTTTGGTCCAGGCGGGGCTGGCGGTTGGGAAGACCTTCGCCAGTTTGTCCAACGCCTGTTCAGACAGATGCCGATAGGCGGTGATCTTGCCGCCAAACACATTTAGCAGGGGTGCGCCCGCGGCCATCTCCAGATCCAGACGATAATCGCGGCTGGCAGCACTGGCCGCCCCGTTGCCTTCGTCAAACAGTGGCCTTACCCCGGCGAAAGACCAGATCACATCTTTGGGTACCACTGGGGATTTCAGGTAATCTGACACGAAATCAAGCAGATAGGTAGTTTCGGCGGAGTTGCAAACGGCCAGCGTATCAGGATCAGGGTGATCAATATCGGTGGTGCCGATCAGGCTGAAATCCTGGTGATAGGGGCAGATAAACACGATCCGACCGTCTTTGCCTTGCAGGAAATAGGCTTTGTCGTGGTCATAAAGCCGGCGGGTGACGATATGGCTGCCGCGCACCAGCCGTACCGTGTGATCCGGGGGCGGGGCGTCAATATCGGCCTGCACGGACCCGACCCAGGGACCGGCGGCATTGACCAGACTGCGGGCCTTGATCTGTTGCATCTGCCCGGTGTCACTGTCCTGTAAACTGACCTGCCAGATGCCGTCCTGCGCGGTCGCTTTGACGACCTTTTGCCGGGTCAGAATGCGCGCGCCACGCGCCGCCGCATCGACCGCGTTCAGCACCACGAGGCGGCTGTCATCGACCTGACAATCGGAATATTCAAAGGCGCGGCGATATTTGGCCTGCAAGGGCTGGCCGACCGCGTCCGCCCTAAGATCAAGCGATCTGGTGGCCGGAAACAGCGCATCCCGCCGCCCAAGCGTGTCGTATAAAAACAGCCCCAGCCGGATCATCCAGGCCGGGCGGCGGCCTTTCATCCAGGGCATCAGGCGTGCCAGCAGGCGCGAGGCCGGGGTTGCCGCCTCAAACCGCATGGCGTCGTGATAGGGCAGTACAAAGCGCATCGGCTGACTGATATGAGGGTTGTTGCGGGTCAGGATGCTGCGCTCGATCAGGCCTTCGCGCACCAGTTGGATGTCGAAATATTCCAAATAGCGCAGCCCGCCGTGAAACAGCTTGGTCGATGACGATGAAGTGGCGCTGGCCAGATCACCCTTTTCCGCCAGCACAACCGTCAGGCCGCGTCCGGCCGCGTCGCGGGCGATGCCACAGCCGTTGACGCCGCCGCCAATGACAAAAACATCCGCAATTTCAGCATCCTGCAAGGGCATCTTGATCATCATGTTGCGCGATTGGGTCCGTTAACCGTAGCTTGCCAAGCCTTTGACAAAGCCTTTGGTCAAAAGAAAACGGCGGCAGGGAGACCCGCCGCCGTTTCCGTGTTCAGTCGGCTGGGATCAGCCGTTTTTCCACCAGCGTTCCATCGCTTTCATGCCGTCAAGTTCCCAGTTGCCTGCCATTTTATCTTCATGGCCAACTGTTTTGGACACACCCATGATGTAATTGGCGAACATCGGAATGATCGAGCCGCCGTCGTCATTGATCAGGGCCTGAGCCTCGGCATACATGATACGACGTTTGCTGCTGTCCAGCTCTTTGCGGGCGTCTTTGACGATCGCGTTGAACTTGTCGGACGCTTCGGTGCCTTTCCAGGCGGTGTCGTTCCACTCGGTGTCGTCGGTATAGGCGGCCGAGAACATCCAGTCCTCGGTCGGGCGACCACCCCAGTAACAGGTACACCAGCCCTTTTTGTTCCAGACGTTGGACCAATACCCGTCGGACGGTTCACGGATGACCTCGATCTCAATCCCGGCTTCCGCCGCTGAGGCTTTCATCAACTGTGCCGCATCAACCGCACCGGCAAAGGCTGCATCCGAAGAGGACAGCTGAATTGCGCCGGAATGGCCCGATTTCTTATAATGGAAGGCCGCTTTATCGGCATCAAATTCCCGCTGTGGCAGGTCTGACGCGTGATACTGGTTGGCCGTCGAAATCGGGTGGTCGTTGCCCAGAACCCCATGACCCAGCAGGATTTTATCCACCAGCTCTTGACGTTTGACCGAGTATTTTAGCGCCATGCGCAGGTCGTAATTGTCAAAAGGCGGTGTGTCCAGGCGCATTGGCATGGTGTAGTGAAGGGTACCTGTCACCTCTACGATATCGAGGGTCGGAACCCGGGTCAGAAGGTGAACGGTTTTGGGGTCAACCCGGTCGATCACATCGACATCGCCGTTCATTACTGCGTTCTGGCGTGCGGTGACGTCGACGATCGACAGCATCAGCACTTCGTCAGCGTAAGCCGCGTTTTCTTTCCAGTAATCAGGGTTGCGGGTGAATTCGGCGCGCACGCCGGGTTCGTTGTTTTTCAGCACATAGCCGCCGGTGCCAATGCCGCTGGCCCAGTCAATGGTGCCGTCGCCGTTTGAGGGGCGAATTGCCAAGTGGTAATCCGACACGATGAACGGGAAGTCGGCATTGCCGCCGGACAGGGTAAACACCACGGTGTCGCCGTCAGCGCTGATGTCCGTAACCGTTGTCAGCAGGCCTTTGGCCGCTGATTTGCTGTCTTCGCCGCGGTGATGATTGATCGAGTCAATCACGTCCTGCGTGGTCAGCGATTTGCCGTTGTGGAAGGTCACGCCGCTGCGCAGTTTGAACCGCCAAGTCGCCGCATCCTCCGAGGCTTCATAGCTTTCGGCCAGTTCCGGGCGCAGCTGGCCATCTGGGCCAACTTCTGTCAGGTGGTTGGCAAAGGTATAGCCGGACATTGTTGAATAGCCGTTTTCAAATGTCCCTGGATCCAGCGAGTCAGTGGTAGAGCCGTGGCCGATCCCAAACTTCAGAATACCGCCTTTTTGCGGTGTCGCGGCTTCGGCCCGAACTGCCAGCGTCGATGCGGCTGAAATGGTCACACCCGCGGCAATCGCGCCTTGCATAAATGTCCGCCGGTCGATTTTGCCCGTGCGATATAGTGCCGACAGTTTGTCGATATTTTTCATTGTAATCTCCCTGTTGTCACAAGTCATTTCCGGTCCCGCGCAGTGCAGGCCGAATTTGGCCGCCGCAATCCCAATGGGTTGCAGCACGCCGGAATTGTGAGGGGTCGGCGACTGCATAGCAAGGGTAAATGTCGGAATTTCCCGGCGTTTGGCCGCGAAATTCCCTCACTTCCGGGTGACTGTCTTGATTGCCGTCAGGTCAGGCGGGGGCTCGCGCAAATTCCGCACGCTTGCGTAAATCGCGAAATTCGGTGTGATAACAACATTGGACGGGCAGAGGCGCGCAGCAGAGGCAAACGCCGTTTGATCACCTGGCGCGCAGGGTTTGAAAAAAGGCTTTACATACCAAGACAGGGCGTTAGCCTACATGCCAAAGCGAAAGTGCCCGGGCAAACCGGGCCATGCGGGGGGTGACCGGTCTGACCGGCAAAACAAGCGGATCAAGCCGCAGCATGTCCTAATATTTTTCGCACGAAGACTAAGCATGGGAGGGGCCTTTGCACCCTATCGTCAAGACTGTATTGCAGCGTCTGCTACTGGGCCTGTTCACGCTGTTTGTGGTGTCGCTGATCATCTTCAGCTCCATCGAAATGCTGCCCGGCGATTTTGGCGAGGCCGTGTTGGGCCAGGCCGCAACCGAAGAAACCGTCGCTGCGTTTCGAAAGGAACTCGGCCTCGATCAATCGGCTTACATGCGCTATTTCAACTGGGTCGGCGGTGTTTTGCAAGGCGATTTCGGCACCTCGTTTTCGGGCCGGGCCTCCTCGGGGGTGGATCGCTCACGCTCGGTGGTTGAACTGATCGCGCCGCGCCTGATGAACACCCTGTTTCTGGCGGTCATGACCGCCGCCATCGCGGTGCCGCTGGCGCTGTTTCTTGGGGTAACGGCTGCACTTTACCGCAATTCCTTTTACGATCGGGCCGTCAATGCCGCGACGCTGACCACCATCGCCACCCCGGAGTTTTTCGTCGCCTATATTCTGATCCTGCTTTTGGTGTCGCTGCCGGGTGATCCCTTTTTTGTGTCGCTGGCCAATATTGACGAAAGCATGTCACTGGCAGAAAAGGCCTATAAATCTGCGCTGCCTGCGATGACCCTGACGCTGGTGATCGTGGCGCATATGATGCGCATGACCCGGGCCGCCATCATCAACCTTCTGGCCAGCCCCTATATCGAAATGGCTCGCCTAAAAGGCGTGCCTGCCAGCAAAGTCATTATCCGCCACGCCTTGCCCAACGCCTGGGCCCCCATCGCCACGGTCATCGCCTTTAACCTGGCCTATCTGGTGGTCGGCGTCGTGGTGATCGAGGTTGTGTTTGTCTATCCCGGCATCGGCCAGTTGATGGTTGATGCAGTGCGCACCCGCGATATCCCGGTGGTGCAGGCCTGCGCGCTGATTTTCGCCGCCACCTATATCATCCTGAACCTGATCGCCGACATCATCGGCATCGTCACCAACCCAAGGCTTTTGCACCCGAGATGAGCGAAGAACAGACATATTCCGCCACCGCTGAGGTTGGCCAGGTCAGACAGCGCCGATCAAGGATGCAACGCATCTGGATCGACCTGAAAAACGCCCCACCAACCGCCTGGTTTGGCATGATCGTGATCCTGATCTATGCGATTGTCGCGGTTTTCGCGCCGCTGATTGCGCCATTTGGCGAGGCCGACGCCTCGTTCTCGTCCTATCAGCAATGGGGCGATGGCCATGTGTTTGGCACCGACCAGATCGGCCGCGACATCTTTTCCCGCCTGATCTTTGGCGCGCGCAACACCGTCGGCATTGCGCTGGCAACCACCTTGCTGGCCTTTGCCATCGGCGGCTCGCTGGGCCTGATGGCCGCGATCAGCCAGAACTGGCTGGACCAATCCTTGTCCAGGCTGGTGGACGTTTTGATGGCCATTCCCGGCCTGATCTTCGCGCTGATGCTGTTGTCGATCTTCGGTTCCACCACTTTGGGCCTGATCCTGATCATCGCGGTACTCGACAGCACGCGGGTGTTTCGTTTGACCCGCGCGGTCTCGCTGAACGTCGTTGTCATGGATTATGTCGAGGCGGCGCGCCTGCGTGGCGAGAAACTCGGCTGGATCATGCGCCGCGAAATCCTGCCCAATATCCTTCCGCCGCTGGTCGCAGAGTTTGGGCTGCGGTTCTGTTTTGTGTTCCTGATGATCGCCGCGCTGTCCTTTTTGGGTGTCGGCATCCAGCCACCGACGGCTGACTGGGGCTCAATGGTGCGCGAAAACGCCTCGCTGATCCAGTTTGCCAAATACGACCTGAAAGGCGCGCTGACACCCTTGCTGCCGGCAGCCGCCATCGCGCTTTTGACCATTGCCGTCAACTTTGTCGTTGACTGGTTCCTGCACAAGACATCGGGGCTTAAGGATGAACACTGAAGATCGCGGCGAAAAAGGCGATGTCCTGCTGGATATGCGGGATATTGTCATCGACGGCTATTCCGATGAACGCTGGCACGAAATCATCAAAGGCGTCGACCTTAACCTGAAACGCGGCGAAGTGCTGGGCCTGATCGGCGAAAGCGGTGCCGGCAAATCCACCCTTGGTCTTGCGGCAATGGGCTTTGCGCGCCCCGGCTGTCGCCTGACCTCCGGCACGATCACCTTTGACGGGATGGAATTGCGCGCCATGCCTGAGTCCGAGAAACAAAAGCTCTGGGGCACCCGCATCGCCTATGTCGCCCAATCCGCCGCCGCCGCGTTCAACCCGGCGCACCGGCTGATTGACCAGACGATCGAAGCCTCCTTGCGCAAAGGCGGCATGTCCGAAAAGGAAGCCCAGTTTGACGCGGTTGAGCTTTACCGCGCGATGCAGCTGCCAGACCCTGAAAACATCGGCTTTCGCTATCCGCATCAGGTGTCTGGCGGGCAATTGCAGCGGGCGATGACGGCAATGGCAATGGCCGCGCGCCCCGATCTTATCATCTTTGACGAACCAACCACGGCCCTTGACGTAACCACCCAGGTCGACGTGCTGGCCGCAATGCGCGACGCGGTGGAACGGTTCAACACGGCAGCGATCTACATCACCCATGACTTGGCCGTGGTGGCGCAAATGGCCGACCGCATCAAAGTCTTGCGCTACGGCGAAGAGATGGAAGAAGCTGAAACCAGAAAAATGCTGGAAAGCCCGGAACACCCTTACACCAAATCCCTGTGGTCGGTGCGTTCGATCTACAAGGAGCCCGAAACCAGCCAGGACCATATCCTGGAGATTAACAATGTCGATGCCGCCTATGGCAAAGGCCTGAAAGTCCTGCATGACGTCACCATCAAGGTGCCGCGCGGCAAGACCGTGGCGATTGTCGGCGAAAGTGGCTCGGGCAAAACAACCACCGCCCGGGTCATCACCGGCCTGTTGCCACAGATCAAGGGCGAGGTTCTGTTTAACGGCACCGCCTTGCCGCCGGAATTGCCCAACCGCAGCAAGGATCAACTGCAAAAAATCCAGATGATCTATCAGATGGCCGACACCGCGATGAACCCGCGCCAGACCGTGGCCGAAATCATCGGCCGCCCGCTGGAGTTTTATCTCGGCCTGAAAGGCCGGGCGCGTGAAAAACGCGTGCTTGAACTGCTGGCCCTGATCGAGCTTGACGAAAGCTTCTATGACCGCCTCCCGAATGAGCTGTCAGGTGGGCAGAAACAACGCATCTGCATCGCCCGCGCGCTGGCTGCCGAACCCGAACTGATCATCTGTGACGAGGTGACATCGGCGCTGGATCAGATCGTGCAGGAAGGCATCCTGAAACTGCTGCTGAAGCTCCAGGCCGATCTTGGGGTCAGCTATATTTTCATCACCCATGACATCGCCACCGTGCAGGCAATATCCGATGAAATTGTGGTGATGTTCCAGGGCGCTGTAGTTGAACAGGGCCTGAAAACCGAAATCATGGAACCGCCTTATCCCGATTACACCCAGTTGCTGCTGTCCTCGGTGCCGGAAATGGACCCGGATTGGCTGACCAACCTGCTGAACGCCCGCCATCCATAGCCCGCGCCGCCTGGCATCATTGTTCCCAAAATACTCAAACTCCCAAAGCCAGTCGCACCCACAGCGGCTGGCGACAAATCCGCTAATCCTTGAACCAAACCATCTGCGTTCCGGTCGCCAGCAAATTCCCATCCCCGCCCCATATCTGCATATTTTGATCATGGAAATTGCCATGAAACCGCAGCGCATCGGCAACCCCCAGCACTGGGTCAGCACCTTGGGCTGTCACCTCTGGCGCGCTGGCGATGAAATGCGTGGTCAGGGACACCGTGCCCATCGGCACCATCGTGCAGCGCACATGAAACAGGCGCAAAAGAAAGCTGTCCGATAGCGCCGTCAGCGACAGATAATCCAACGCCCGTTTTGGTTCATCCCGGATCCATAAGGCCGACCGCGCCTGACCCAATCCCCCGAGCGGCGGGCCGGTCATTGGCGGTGGGCCCTCAATATAGCGAAAATCATAGCGATCCAGCCAGCTTGAAAACTTCGGAATGCCGGGCAGCGGGGCGCAGTCTGCGGCCGCTTTCACATCCGGCGGCGTCACCGGCTGATGCGAAAAATCCCCACCCCGCTGGGCCGTGATGATCGAGGCGGTCGAACAGATACGCGCGCCTTGGTGCAGTTCCAGCGACCAGTGTTGCAGATATTTGCCGGACCGGATCAATCGGCTGTGAATGTCAAACGCCCCATCGGCAATCGCGGCACAAAAATTGACCGTGATCGAAATCGGATCGCCCGCCCGTCGCGCATCCAGCAAAACCGCCTGCATCAGATTGGCCGAGGTCACCCCGCCAAACGGCCCGACCAGATTGCCATAAGCGGCCGAGGTCTGGCCCTGAAACTGGCCCTCACCAACCGGCACCAGCCGGGTGGCCAAATCAAAAGGATGGGGATCGGGCAAGCGATGGTCTCCTTACTCGGGCACCGAAAGTCCGGTGATGCTAGGACACGGATTTCACCGCCGCAACACGTGCGCGATATGACGCTGCGCCGCGCGGCTCAGACCAGCAAACGCGGAACCCGCTCATCAAAATCCTTTTCAAACACCAGTTCTTCCCCCTCATAGGCCTCAATCCGGGCGGTCAGATAAAAGGTGTCGGCATCCGACCAGATCCGCCCATAGGTTTCGGTCCGCACCGACCAGTTGCCGCGCGACAGTTCTTGCGTCCAGTGGCATTGACCGCTGGCAGAAAGCGGCTCATCAGGATGGATGCGCCAGGTTTCGCGGGTGATACCGCCGGTGCAAAGCCCGTGCTGATCATCTACTTTCAGGCCTTCGTCATCCAGCAGGCTGAAGGTTATTTCGCCCGTGCCAAGATCGGTGCTGACATGTTTTTCAAATAGCGCCGGGCGCTTGGTTTCATGCACCCAGGGCGTGGCCCCTTCGACTTCATCAAACTGCCATTCATCAGCGTCAATGCCCCGATGCACCGGCAATTCCAGCGCGCCGCTTTGCAATTGCAAGGTCGCGCGGTCCGGCACCGGCCAAAGGGCCGGCCAATAGGCCGAGCTGATCGCCAACCGCAGCCGCTGCCCCGGCTTCACCCGATAAGCGATCTGATCCAGTGTCAGCCTGATCTCGTAAACCTGGCCGGGGTCCAGTGGTTCCGGATGTTCATGGCTGTCTCGGTGACATAGGTTCAACACCCCGTAAGTGATGCGGGTCGAGGCGCCGTCGTCATGCACCTCACACAGCCGCACCACGATCTGCGCCAGCGGTTTGTCAGCACTCAGTCGCAAGCGTATGACCGGCGCGCCGACGATGTTCAGCGCCTCGGTCAGAACCGGCATATCAAAACAGGCCGAGCGTGCATCGTCATCGCGCTGATCGCCCGGCATATCCGGCACATCGCCTGACATCGGGAAGTAACGCCCGGTGCCAATTCCGCAATCCATCGGCGAATTGACCGCGACGGAAAGCGCCCCACCATCGCCCCCCAACACCCCGCCGGTTGACAGGTTCAGCGTCATCGGCGTAACCCTTGGCGAGGGCCAGACCGGTTCGGCCAGCCAGCGCCCGGGCCGGTTCTTCTGCATCCGTGACGGGCGCAGACTGTCTTGCAGCCAGACGCGGTACGCGGGATCGGTTTCTACCCCGGTTGCCGCACCCTTCAGCCAGTGATCCCACCAGCGCAGGGCCTCTTGCAGGAACCCGATCTTCGGCGCCGGGTCGGCCTGATGCGGGTATTGATGCACCCAGGGGCCGACGATGCCCCTGACCGGGGCCGACAGGTTGCTGACCAGATGCGAAACCGTGTTCATATAGTTGTCGGCCCAGCCGCCAAAGCTCAGCACAGCGGCGGTGATCGCATCCCAATCCTCGCAGACCGAACCGTGTTTCCAATAGGCATCGCGGTGCTGATGCCTAAGCCATGTTGCCGCCAGAAACGGCTCTGCCTCCAGCCGTTCCAGCCAGATATCGCGCCAGTCTTCCCCCACCAGCATCGGGTCAGGCGGGCGCGAGGAATAAGACAACATCTGCCCCGCCCCCCAGCCGAAATTTTCGTTCAGAAGGCAGCCGCCTTTGTAATGGATGTCGTCGGCATAGCGGTCCACCGTCGAACAAACAGTCACAATGGCTTTCAGCGCGGGCGGGCGCATCATCGCCACTTGCAAGCAATTGAACCCGCCCCAGCTTTTGCCCATCATCCCGACAGCGCCCGTGCACCAGGGTTGGCGCGCAATCCAGTCGATCGCGGCGAAACCGTCGTCCAGTTCCTGCTGGGAATATTCGTCAAACATCAGGCCCTGGCTTTCACCGCTGCCGCGCAGATCCAGCCGCACGACGGCATAGCCCCGCCCGGCGAAATATTTGTGCATGATCTCGTCGCGCGCAATGGTGCCGTCGCGCTTGCGATATGGGATATATTCCAGGATCGCAGGCACCGGCTTTGCCAGTGCATCCTCGGGCATCCAGACCCTGGCTGACAGGCGACAGCCATCGGGCATCGGGATGCCCATATCCGGGTCTTCAACGATCTTATGCGGAAATTGCGTGACGATATGCATGTGGCCCCCGATTTGTGCTATGGCCATCAAACGCAGAACCACGGCAGGCGGCAAGGGCGAAGGCAGGTGCAGGCTGGTTTTTCGCAGGTTTTGATCCTGGGCTTGTGTTTTTGGTGGCCGTAAGGCAGGCTTAGCAGATCCACTGGCACAGGAAACAGGGCCGCGACACCGCTTAGAAAAGGGCGCGCGGAACATGCTGTGGCTGGATCCAAATCATTCAATTTTCAAGTCGGATGCGCCCTTTGCGTTGTTGAATGCCCGTGTGCCTGCGGCCTGCGTCGGCCCGATTTCGCCGTCTTTGCCACATGCCGGTGACGGGTTGGTGGCAGCTGATATTCACATCGCAAACGGTAAAATCAACCGCCTGACCCCGCCTGCGCCGCAAACAGGCGGTCTTGATCTGGCGCAGGCGATGGTCTGGCCTTGCCCGGTTGATTGCCACACCCATATCGACAAAGGCCAGGTCTGGGGACGCAGTGCCAACACCGATGGCAGCTTTGCTGAGGCGATGGGCGTGACCGCCATCGAAAGCGCGCGGGATTTCTCAGCCGAAGACCAACGCGCCCGGTCTGAGTTTATGCTGATGTCAGCCCACGCGCATGGCAGCCAGGCCCTGCGCAGCCATGTCGATGCCGATCAGAATAGATTTGACTGCCGTTTCAACCTGTTATGCGAGTTGGCGCAAGATTGGCAGGGCCGGTTACTGTTGCAACTCGCCCCTTTCATTGGCCCAGATGAACCGCAAGACTGGGTGGCAGCCTTGGCAAAACGTGCCGCCCAGACGCCGCATTCCGGGGTGCTGAGCGCGTTTTTATATCACTGCCCCGGCCTTGATCAGTTCCTGGATCATGTCCTTGACCTTGCCGCCAAATACGGCCTGGCGCTTGATTTTCATGCGGACGAAACCCTCGACCCGACCTCGCATTGCTCGCGCAAACTGGCCGAGGCGGTGTTGCGGCATCGGTTTCAGGGCCCGGTTCTGGTCGGCCATTGCTGCGCCTTGTCGGTGCAATCGGCCGACGATTGCGCGCGCACCCTGGATCTGGTGGCAAGGGCCGGGGTCACGGTCGTGTCGCTGCCCCTTTGCAACGCTTACCTTATGGATCGCGGCCCGGATACACCGCGTCTGCGCGGGGTGCCGCCGGTACATCAGATGCGTACGCGCGGCATTCCCGTAGCGCTGGCGTCTGACAACAGCCGCGACGCGTTTTATGCCTATGGTGATCTTGATCCCGTGGCGCTGTTTCGTGATGCCGTCCGGCTGATGCATCTGGATCACCCGGTTGGCGACTGGCCCGATGCCGTGCTTGGCAAGGCCGGGCAGGCAATCGGACGTCCGGACCTTGGTCGCATCACCCAAGGCCAGCCCGCCGATCTGATCCTGTTTAACGCCCGCAACTGGTCCGAGTTTAT
>CAYXXQ010000031.1:15122-17247 GCA_964469075.1 uncultured Rhodobacter sp. | reverse complement strand
CTTCAATTTCTTCAATGCGGCAGGTTACGAACCCGTTTAGTTTGGATGTGCTCTAGGGCGTTTGTAGTGCAGGAAGGTTTAAGCGATCACTCGGCCTGGGCTTCGGCCCGCGATTTGCCGGCAACATCCTGGGCCAGAACCGCCGCCATGAAGCCGTCAAGATCCCCGTCCAACACGCCCTGGCTGTCACTGGTTTCGTAATTGGTCCGCAGGTCTTTAACCATCTGGTAAGGTTGCAGCACGTAAGACCGGATCTGGTTGCCCCAACCGGCATCGCCCTTATTTTCATGGGCTTCCTGAATGCTTTCGGTGCGTTTGCGCATTTCCATTTCAAACAGCCGCGACTTCAGCGCCGCCATACAGATCGCCCGGTTCTGGTGTTGGGATTTCTCCGAACTGGTGACAACGATATTGGTCGGAATATGGGTGATCCGCACCGCAGAATCCGTGGTGTTGACGTGCTGCCCGCCAGCCCCTGACGAGCGGTAGGTATCAACCCGAATATCCGACGGGTTGATATCAATTTCGATATTTTCATCGACCACCGGATAGACCCAAACCGATGAGAATGAGGTATGGCGTCGTGCAGAACTGTCATAGGGCGAGATACGCACCAGCCGATGTACACCGCTTTCAGATTTCAGCCAGCCATAAGCATTATGGCCCTTGATCTGATAGGTGGCCGATTTGATCCCGGCCTCATCCCCGCGGCTTTCCGACAGCAATTCAACCTTGTAGCCCTGCTTTTCGGCCCAACGGACATACATCCGCGCCAGCATCGACGCCCAGTCGCAGCTTTCCGTACCGCCAGCCCCTGAATTGATCTCTAGGAAGGTGTCGTTGGCGTCCATTTCGCCATCCAGCAGCGCCTCGATCTCTTTGGCAGTGGCAGTTTTGTGCAAGGCCTTGATCGCGGCCTCGGCCTCGGCGACGACATCCTGGTCGTCTTCCATTTCGCCAAGATCAATCAGCTCGATACTGTCGTCCAGCTCCTGCGCCAGATCCTGATAGGTTTTCATCGCATCCACCAGCGCCTGGCGGTCGCGCATCAGTTTCTGGGCTTTTTCCGGGTCATCCCACAGCTTGGGATCCTCAGACATCGCGTTAAATTCTTCCAGGCGGTGGCCTGCGGTTTCGTAATCCATCCGCTGGCGCAACAAATCCAGGGATTTGCGGATGTCACCGGCGATGTTTTCGATTTCTGCACGCATGGAATATGGCCTGACCTGTGGGACTGCGCCCGGTTTTACTGAAGCCATCGCGGCAGGTAAAGGGAGGGCGGTTAATAAAGCCCGCCGGAGGAGAGGGAGCCGAAGGTCGCGCGTTTCGGGATCTTTTTCTTCACGCCAAGCTGGGTCGTGACCTCAAGTCCGTCTTCTTCGATTTCGTCGTTCTCACCCTGCTCGAATATCGGCAGGTTAGACCCCATCGCAAAACCCCCGTCGATGACGCTCAGGGCGCCGAACATCGGTTCTTCGCCGATACGGAACAACTCTGCGACGACGTTTTGACCGCTGGCGTCATCGGGCAGGCGTTCGCCGCTGAACCGGTCGATTTTGACGAAATTGGCGTCTTCGGGCACTTTGAATTTGCTGGTGCCGCCATAAACCCGCAAGGCTTCGCGCATGAAATCGGTGAACACAGGGCCACACATCGAGCCGCCATACGCCCCCCGCCCAAGGGGTGCAGGCAGGTCCATGCCCATGTAACAGCCGGCCACAATATTGGGGGTGAAGCCAACGAACCAGACGTCTTTTGACTGGTTTGTGGTGCCGGTTTTACCAGCCACCGGCGCATCCAGAACCACCAGGCCAGCGGCGGTGCCGCGTTCGACTACGCCGCGCATCATGGAAGTCAGCTGATAGGCCGTGACCGCGTTCATCACCCGTGCGCGGTTGTTAATGATCGTCGGCGGTCGGCTTTGCGGCAGGTCGCTGATTTTGCAGTCTTCGCATTTGCGCCGGTCATGGCGATAAATGGTCCGGCCCCAGCGGTCTTGAACGCGGTCGACCAGCGTCGGGATCACGCGCTCACCACCATTGGCGAACATCGCGTAGGCGGCGACCATCTTGAACAATGTGGTTTCCTGCGACCCAAGCGAGTTTGCCAGATGCTCCCCCATATC
>CAYXXQ010000031.1:9447-15022 GCA_964469075.1 uncultured Rhodobacter sp. | reverse complement strand
GTGGCGCGGTTAAACACCGAATGCTGATAGGAAAACCCGCCCTGCATCGCGATCACCCGGCCGGTATTGGTGTCCATCGCCATGAACCCACCCTGAATGTCGGGGATCTGGCGCAGGGACCAGTACTTAAATTCTTCCGGGTCATCCTCGGTCGCGCCTTCGGCAGGGCCAAAGACTTTCTTGACGTAAATCACGTCGCCGATCGCCAGCAGATCGCCGGGTTTCTTGGCGGTTTTGCCGGGCTGGCCGTCTTCGCCCACTGGTTTGGCCCATTCCATGTCTTCCATTGGAATGCCGTGCCCACCTTCGATTTCGATCTGGTCTTCAACGCCGATCCGGGCGGCAAGGTCGGACAATTCCAGCACCACGGCCAGATGCCAGCCATCAATGTCGCGCGGCAGAACCGCACTATCAAGGGCCGTGCGCCAGGTGGTTTCATCGACCAGGTCTTCGGGTTTCAACTGCAAAACCGGGCCGCGAAAGACGCCCTGCTTGCGGTCATATTTTTCAAGCCCGTCGCGCAAAGCCTTGGCGGCAACCTTTTGCAGATGCGGGTCCATCGTGGCGCGAATGGTCATGCCGCCGCCAAAAAACTCGTCCTCGCCGAACGTGTCTGACAGCTGACGGCGGATTTCGTCGGTGAAATAATCCCGCGCCGGCAGGCTGGCCCGATAAGGGGCGAAATCACCACTTTGCACGGTTTTCAAGTCGGCAATTTTCGCAGCCTCGGCAATATCCGCGTCCAGATAGCCGTTTTCCGCCATCTCACGCAGCACGAAGTTTCGCCGGTCTATTGCCCGCTGTTTCTGACGCACCGGGTGATATGTGGACGGGGCTTTTGGCAGAACGGCCAGATACGCGGCCTCTTCCGGGGTCAGGTCTTCCAGGGTTTTGTTGAAATAGGTCTGGGCCGCCGCCGCCACACCGAAGGAGTTTTGGCCCAGGAAAATCTCGTTCAGGTAAAGTTCAAGGATCTTGTCTTTCGAGAGGGTTTCTTCCAGCCTTGAAGCCAGAATGATTTCTTTGATCTTGCGTTCCGCAGACCTGTCGCCATCCAGCAGGAAGTTTTTCATCACCTGCTGGGTGATCGTCGACGCCCCACGCAAACGCCCGCCTTGTGCTGCATCAATCGCGGCTTTTAAGATGCCAAGGGGATCGTAGCCGCGATGGCTGTAGAAATTTTTATCCTCCGCCGAAACAAAAGCGTATTTCACCACATCGGGGATTTCGTCGATTGGGGTGAAAATCCGCCGTTCCTTGGCAAACTCGTCCATGATGCGACCCTGGCCCGAATAGATTGTCGACAGGGTGGCGGGTTCATAGCGTGAAAGCTGTTCGTGATTGGGCAGATCGCGGCCATACATCCAGAAGATCGCGCCGATCCCCAAGGCGGCCATGACCATGCCTGTGGTTATCCAACTGAAAATAAATCCGAAAAACGAAAGGATGGCACGCAACAATTGGCAAGGCTCCGGTTGGTCATGTGCGCGCGACTATAGGCCCCCGCCCCGGCCTCGTCAAAAGCAATGGCAGGTTTGTTTGGCTGATTTTCGCCGAATATCGGCGTGATCGCCGGGGCAATGGCGATGGTGTTTCCGTTCACGCAACAAACACGCAAAATTGATCGGGAACTGCGCGGGTGAACCTGTGGCCGGCAGGCCGCGTAGCGCTGCTACTGCCGCAGCAGTTTGGCCTCGGCCGCATCCTCAAGACCCCATTTGTCAAGCGCGTCCAGAATGCCACTGATCACCTTGGCGCGCCAGCCGGGGTTGGCCAGATTGGCCAGGTCTTTTGGATTGGACATGAAGCCAAATTCGATCAGGACCGAGGGGATATCGGGCGCTTTCAGCACCGAAAACCCCGCTGACAAGCGCGGTCGCGACCGAATGCGGCCGACGGAATTGGCAATCCCCGTCACCAGCGCATCAGCCAGGTTTTCAGATCGGGGCATGGTTTCAATCCGCGCCATATCCATCAGAACCGCTGCGATCAAATCGTCCTGTTCCTGAAGATCAACCCCGGCCAAAAGGTCAGACCGTTCATGACTTTCCGCCAAGGCCTCGGCCGAGCTATCGGACGCAGTTTCAGACAAAGTATAGACCGTCGTGCCGGACGCACGGCCCGCCGCAAGCGCGTCAGCATGAAGCGAAATGAACAGATCGGCACCCCGCGCGCGTGCTGCACTGACCCGGCCCTGCAAGGACAGAAAAACATCCTCGTCGCGGGTCAGGAACACCTCATAGCGGCCTGAAAGAATAAGCTTTTCCTTCATTTCCCGCGCCAGCATCAGCATCAGATCCGCCTCGTCATAGCCCTGATACTGCGCCCCGGGATCAATCCCGCCATGCCCCGGATCAAGCGCCACCACAGTTTTGCGATCCCCCAGTGGCCGGGTTTTCGCCAGCGGAGCATCGGGCGTTTCGGGCAAGGCCCAGAAATCATCGTCAACCGGGCCGGTTTCAGCGGCAAACGCATCAACGTCTTGTGGCGTCAAGCGGATACGGATCAAGGCATCGCCGTCCTCAGGATCAGTTTGCATTGCCACCTGATGCACCCGCATCGGGCGTTTCATTTCCAAAACCATCCTCGACCAGCCGGGCCGAAAAATCCCGTAGCGCATTTGGGTAATCAACTCGGTCCTGATCAAACGGTCCGCCCGCGCCCCATCAAAATTGACCTCGCGAAAATCCATCACAAGCCGGGCCGGATCGCCGAGGGTGAACACCCGGTAGGGCACCGCCTGGGTCAGTTTCAGCGCGATATCGACGTCCCCCGAGGCACGACCGGTGATCCGGCTTTGCCCGCTTTCAAGCCGTGCAAGCGCCTGAAATTGTTGCGTCTGGGCCTCGATGCCCAGCATCAGCCACAGGATTACCCCAAAACTTACAACGCGCCTGATCACGGTTTTGCCCGCCCGATTAACTTGTTTTTGTTCCCTGACACTATACATAAGGCCGTGAAGGAAAAACACCATTGTCATTCCATCTGGATTGCCGCTATTGTTTCCTGACGGGCTCAGTCGGGATAGAACCGGACGCCCAGACAACCAGTTTCGTTGCTCTGATTACGCTACAGGTGCAGACCAAAGATAGCCTCTGAACGGATCAACAGGCCATCAGGCCAACCCGTTTGCCCAGCATTTTCTATCATGCCGGGCTTTTGAACAGGCACCTTTCACGGTGTCGGAGAAAAACCGCGATGAAACGCGCAGAAAGATTGATCACAGGTATACGGGCGGCATTTGCTGGCCCTTGTGACATCGCGTCGTTTCAAATTGCCCAAAAGAAACAATCCCTTAACCGCCGCTTGACGTTCAAACCGCCAGCGCCGCCGGGATTGCATGGAACCTCATGTCAAAGAAAATGCTTATCGACGCCACCCACGCAGAGGAAACGCGTGTCGTTGTGGTCGACGGAAACAAGGTTGAGGAATTCGATTTTGAATCCATCAACAAACGCCAGCTCGCTGGCAATATCTATCTAGCAAAAGTCACAAGAGTCGAACCGTCGCTTCAGGCGGCATTTGTCGATTACGGCGGGAATCGTCATGGTTTTCTGGCGTTTTCGGAAATTCACCCGGACTATTACCAGATTCCGGTCGCTGACCGCGAGGCCTTGCTGGCCGAAGAAGAAGCCTATGCCAAAGAACTGGCCGAGGAAGACGCGCAGGACCAACCCAAATCCCGGGGCCGGTCGCGCCGCCGTCGTGGTGGCAAGTCCGTGGCCGAAAAAGGGGCCGGCAGCGATGCCGTCGTCACGGAAGATCTGCCCGCCAGCGATATTCAGGGCATGGCTGTCGTGGATGTCGATGATAATGGCGATGTGAACGATCCGATTGTCGGCTTTGAAAGCCAGGCTGTTGCAACCCCGGAAGAGGCCGCAAGCCTGACCGTGACATCTGCCGAACTTCAGGCCGATACGGCAGATAGTGCCTCGGTCCCTGAAAGCGATGCGGATGCTGAGGCCCAAGAGGATCTGGCCGAAGCGGATGATCAAACCGATGACGATCTAGCGGATGATGATCAGGACGACGACGATCTGGATGGCGATCAGGATGACGACATCGAAGAGGTTGCCACGGCTGACGAAAAAGACGCCGGTATCGAATCTGTTGCCCAGGAAGACGAGCAGGAAGACATCCGCCCGCGCCGCAAACCACGCCCGCGTCGCTATAAGATCCAGGAAGTCATCAAGGTTCGCCAGATCCTGCTGATCCAGGTCGTCAAGGAAGAGCGTGGCAATAAAGGCGCTGCCCTCACCACCTATCTGTCGTTGGCCGGGCGCTATTGCGTGCTGATGCCCAACACCGCGCGTGGCGGCGGGATTTCCCGCAAGATCACCAATGCGGCCGACCGCAAGAAACTGAAGGAAATCGCCAATGACATCGAGGTGCCGAAAGGTGCCGGGCTGATCGTGCGCACGGCGGGTGCCAAGCGCACCAAGGCCGAGATCAAGCGCGATTACGACTATCTTCTGCGGCAGTGGGAACAGGTCCGCGACCTGACCCTGAAATCCATTGCGCCTGCGCCGATTTATGAAGAAGGCAGCCTGATCAAACGCTCGATCCGCGATCTTTATAACCGCGAGATTGACGAGATTCTGATCGAAGGCGAAGGCGGCTATCGGATGGCCAAAGACTACATGAAAATGCTCATGCCGTCGCACGCCAAAAACGTGAAGCTTTACACCGAACCGTTGTCACTGTTCGCGCGGTTCCAGGTTGAAAGCTACCTTAGCGGCATGTTCAATCCGACGGTTCAGCTGCGCTCGGGTGGCTATATCGTGATTGGCGTGACCGAAGCGCTGGTGGCGATTGACGTCAACTCAGGTCGGGCGACCAAAGAAAGCTCGATCGAGGAAACGGCGCTTAAAACCAATCTTGAAGCCGCCGAAGAAGTGGCGCGCCAGTTGCGGCTGCGCGACCTCGCGGGTCTGATCGTCATCGACTTCATCGACATGGAAGACCGGCGCAACAATGCTGCGGTCGAAAAGCGCATCAAGGACAAGTTGAAAACAGACCGCGCGCGCATTCAGGTCGGGCGGATCTCCGGCTTTGGCTTGATGGAAATGTCACGCCAGCGCCTGCGCCCCGGCATGATCGAAGCCACCACGGCCCCTTGCCCGCATTGCCACGGCACCGGTCTGACCCGGTCCGACGACAATCTGGCGCTGGCGATCCTGCGTGAGCTGGAAGAAGAAGGTGTGCGACGGCGGTCCCGCGAAGTGCTGGTGACTGCTCCAATCGCGATCGCCAATTACATGCTGAACCAAAAGCGTGAGCACGTCGCGATGATCGAAAGCCGCTACGGCATCTCGATCCGAATCGAGGCGGACCAACATCTGATCAGCCCGGAATACAAGCTGGAACGGTTCAAAACCGCGACCCGCATCGTGCCGGAACCCACCGCTGACGTGGTGTCGATGGAAACCTCATTGGTTGAGGCTGAGGCTGAGGTCGAGGCTGAGATTGAAGAGGCCCCTGAAATCGAGGTGGCCGAAGACGATACAGATGCGCCGAAAAAGAAACGCCGGCGGCGGCGGCGGCGCGGCGGTCGTGGCCGCAATGGCGACACGGC
>CAYXXQ010000031.1:7785-9347 GCA_964469075.1 uncultured Rhodobacter sp. | reverse complement strand
ATCTCACGCGCGAAGGCGCGGCTGTCATCGGTCAGGTCCGACACATCGGCATAGATGTAAAACGCACCATCCGGCGGGGCGATGCGGGTGAACCCGGCCTTGGGCAAACCTTCCAGCATCAGACGGCGGTTTTCGCGGTAAACCGCCAAATTTGCGTCCAGCACATCGGTGCAATCCATCGCCGCCAGGGCCGCGATCTGGCTGGCATGCGGGGCGCAGATGAACATGTTCTGGGCCAACCGCTCCACCTGGCGGACATGGCTTTCGGGCACAACCATCCAGCCGATCCGCCAGCCTGTCATCGAGAAATATTTTGAGAACGAGTTGATGACAACCACTTCGTCGCTGATTTCCAGTGCGGAAACCGCCCGGCCTTCATATTGAATGCCGTGATAAATCTCGTCAGAAATGAAAGCGATGTCGCGGGCCTGGCAGCCGTCAATCAGCCCCCTCAGGGCGGTGTGATCCAGCATCGTGCCGGTCGGGTTGGCGGGCGAGGCGACCAAAAGCCCTGCGAGATCAGGTTGTTGTGCGATTTCAGTCGGGGTTGGCTGAAACCGGTTTTCCGCTTTGGTGACAATGCTGACAGGCTCCAGATCAAGGGCTTTCAGGATGTTGCGATAGCTGGGATAGCCGGGATCACCGATCGCCACGCGCGCGCCAGCGTCAAACAGCGTGACAAAGGTCAGTTGAAACGCTGCCGAGGATCCGGCGGTAACAACAATCCGCGAGGGCGCAATCTCAAGCCCGTACCAGTCCTTGTAAAGCCTGGCGATCCGTTGCCGCAGATCGGGGCGGCCAAGGGCCACGGTATAGCCCATCGGATCGGCCTGCATCACCTGCGAAAGCTGATCAAGCGCGCCTTTGGGGGCGCCGGTGCCGGGCTGGCCGACCTCCATATGAATGATCGAGCGCCCGGCCTCTTCGGCTTGCCTGGCTGCTTCCATCACGTCCATCACAATAAAGGGATCGACATCGCTTCGCCTTGATATCCGCACCTGTTTGTCCCTATGATCAATTGGTTTCAACCGTTTGTTTCAGGGGGCGGAAAGAAGGTCAATGGGCACCCGCAACCTGTCCCGATTTGCCGCGTGGCCAACGCGGATGGTGATCAGCCTGCTGCTGAGCCTGTCGCTGTGCCAGGGCGCATTGGCCCAAGGCCTGATCCGCGACGCTGAGATTGAACAAACCCTGGGCCGCATTTCTCAGCCGCTGTTCAAGGCCGCAGGCGTCAGTTCGCGCCAGGTTGAAGTGCTGGTCGTAGACGACAAGAACCTGAACGCGTTCGTGGTCAATGGCCGCGCGATTTTCTTGAATTACGGTCTGATAACACGGCTGAAAACCATCGGCATGCTGCAATCGGTCATTAGCCATGAGCTGGCGCATATCACCAGCGGCCATCTGGTGCGCCGGTCGCTGAACCGCCAAAGCGCTGCCTCGGCCGTTGGGATCGGTCTTTTGCTCAGCGTGGCGGTGGCTGCCAGTGGCAATGGTCGCGCGGCTGGCGGGATCGCGGCTGGGTCGGCGGCTGCGGCTATGAACAATTTCCTGTCCCATACCCG
>CAYXXQ010000031.1:0-7685 GCA_964469075.1 uncultured Rhodobacter sp. | reverse complement strand
GGATCGCGGCTGGGTCGGCGGCTGCGGCTATGAACAATTTCCTGTCCCATACCCGCGCCGAAGAAACCGTCGCCGATCAGGTCGGCACGCGCTACATGGTGCGGGCGGGGGTTGATCCAGCTGCCTCGGTCGAGGTTCTGGATATTTTTCGCGGCCAGGAAGCGCTGTCGATTGCTCGTCAGGATCCTTATTCGCGTACCCACCCCCTTAGCCAGGACCGGATTCGCGCTCTGAAAGGCGTGATTGCAGCCTATGAAGGGCAGTCAAAAAAGCCGTCGCCCGATCTGGTTTATTGGCATCGGCGGATGCAGGCGAAATTCACGGCGTTTACGGGTAATCCGGCCTATATTCTGCGCAAACTGGACCCCGCCGACAAATCCGAGGCCGCGATCATGACCCGCGCCATCGCCCATCATCGTCAGGGCGATGCGAAAACGGCGGTGAAATACATGGACCAACTTCTGGCCAAACGCCCGAATGACGCCTTTTATCATGAGCTTAAGGGCCAGATCCAGCTGGAGGGGCGGCAGACAGCACCCGCGATTACATCCTATCGCAAGGCCGTGGCGCTGGCCCCGAAGGAACCACTGATCCTTGCGGGTCTGGGGCGGGCCTATCTGGGGCTGAAAACCAAATCCGGCGATCGGGCGGCACTTGATGTGCTGCGCAAAGCCTATCAGATGGACGGGCGCGATGCGCGGATGTTGCGTGATCTGGCTGTGGCCTGGGCGAAGGCTGGCAATAACGGCATGGCCTCCCTTGTCACCGCCGAGCGTTATGCCTTACTAAGCCGTTTTAAGGATGCTTATACCAACGCCGTGCGGGCCGAGGGCCTGTTGCCGCGCGGCTCTGAAGGTTGGCTGCGGGCCCAGGATATTATCGCCGTCACAAAAGCCGTGGCCAAAAAATAGGACAGACTGAACATGCGCAAGTTTCTAATCCCGCTTCTTACCGCCCTTTGGGTTTTCCCGGCTTTTGCCGGCGGCCTGACCGATATGACCAACGACGAACGTCTGGCCTTTGGCGACGCCGTGCGCGCGTATCTGCTGCAAAACCCTGAGGTTCTGATGGAGGCGATCCAGGTCCTGGAACAGCGCCAGCAACAGGCCCAGGCCGAGACCGATCAGACCCTTGTTCTCAGCAATGCCGAGGAGATTTTCAACGACGGGTATTCCTATGTCGGTGGCAATCTTGAGGGTGACATCACCTTGGTTGAGTTTCAGGATTACCGGTGCAGCTATTGCCGCAAAGCCCATGACGAGGTTGCTGAACTGGTGCGCAGTGACGGCAATATACGCCTTGTGATCAAAGAGTTTCCGATCCTGGGTGAGGCTTCGACCGACGCGTCGCGCCTGGCCGTGGCGACTTTGCACAAGCTGGGGCCTGAGGCATATCACGATCTTGCCAATTTCCTGATCACCTTTAATGGCGACCTCAATCCCAAGATCTCTGCCGGTATTCTGGAAAAACTCGGCCATGACCCGTCCGCGGTGATCGCTTATCTGGATGACGCAGCCATCACCGGTCATATCGGCAAGGTTCACACCCTGGCCCGCACCCTCAAGATCACTGGCACGCCGACATTTGTTGTTGGCAATGAAATGGTGCGCGGCTATGTCAGCCTCGAGACGATGCGCGAAATCATCGCCTTTCACCGCCAACAGCAGAACTAGACCCGAATTTGCGGTAAATCGTGGCGGGAATGCTTTTCTCGGCACGGATTTGGGTATATTGAAAGATATCGGGGCAAGCCTGCTGCAAGACGGGCATCAAATTTTTGAGGATTCCATGCCAAAGAGAAACCACGACGGCGATGTCGCCTTTATCGAGGCGTTAGCAGAACTTCTGCGTGCCAATGATCTGACCGAACTGGAAGTGCTTCGGGAATATGGTGACAACGATACGATGAATGTGCGGGTTGCCCGCCAAATCGCGGCAGCACCGGTTGTGACCCAACAGGTGGCGTCAATGGCGGTGGCCCCAGCGGCTGCGGCGGTTGCGGCCCCGTCGTCTGATCCGGCGCAGGATCCGGGGGCAGTGACCTCCCCTATGGTTGGCACGGTTTATCTGCAACCCGAACCCGGCTCACCATCGTTTGTGGCGGTTGGCGACAAGATCAGCGAAGGCCAGACGGTTTGCATCGTTGAAGCGATGAAAACCATGAACCAGATCCACGCCACCCACGGCGGCACGGTCAAACGCATTCTGGTGGAAGACGGCGCACCGGTTGAATTCGGTGCCCCTTTGATGATCATCGCATAGCCCCGGAAGGCCGGAACATGTTTTCAAAGGTACTGATCGCCAACAGGGGCGAAATCGCGTTGCGCATCATCCGCGCCTGTCAGGAAATGGGCATTGCGACGGTTGCGGTGCATTCAACCGCTGACGTTGACGCGATGCATGTGCGCATGGCTGACGAAAGCGTTTGCATCGGCCCGCCGCCGGGCACGCTGAGCTATCTGTCGATGCCGGCAATCATTGCAGCCGCTGAAATCACCGGTGCAGAAGCGATCCATCCCGGTTATGGGTTTCTGTCGGAAAACGCCAATTTCGTGCAGATCGTTGAAGATCACGGCATCAAATTCATCGGCCCGACGGCTGCGCATATCAACCTGATGGGCGACAAGATCACCGCCAAGGAAACCATGCGGAACCTGGGCGTGCCCTGCGTGCCGGGTTCCGAAGGTGGCGTGCCCGACCTGGCCGAGGCGCACCGCGTTTCCGACGAAATGGGCTTTCCGGTGATCGTCAAGGCCACTGCTGGCGGCGGTGGGCGCGGCATGAAGCTGGCGAAAACCAAGGCTGATCTTGATTTTGCCTTTCAGGCGGCACGTTCGGAATCCAAGGCGGCCTTTGGCAATGACGAAGTTTATATCGAAAAATACCTGACCCTGCCACGGCATATCGAGGTGCAGGTTTTCGGTGATGGCAAAGGCAAGGCCGTGCATCTGGCGGAGCGGGATTGCTCCCTCCAGCGGCGCCACCAAAAAGTGTTTGAAGAAGCGCCCGGCCCATCCATCACTCCGGAAATGCGCGCCCGGATCGGCAAGACCTGTGCCGACGCGGTAGCCGCAATCAACTATGCCGGGGCCGGCACGATTGAGTTTCTGTACGAGAATGATGAGTTCTACTTCATCGAAATGAATACCCGCCTACAGGTCGAACACCCTGTGACCGAGGCGATTTTCGGGGTTGATCTGGTCAAGGAACAACTGCGCGTCGCTGCTGGCGAAGAAATGTCGTTCAAGCAAGAAGACCTGACCATTCGCGGCCACGCGATCGAGGTGCGGATCAACGCTGAAAAACTGCCGAAATTCACCCCTTGCCCTGGCCGCGTGACGACGTTTCATGCCCCGGGTGGTCTGGGTGTACGCATGGATTCAGCCCTTTATGCCGGTTATACAATTCCGCCGTATTACGACAGTTTGATCGGCAAACTGATCGTGCATGGGCGCGACCGCAAAGCCGCACTGGCCCGCCTGAAACGCGCCCTGGGGGAGCTTATCGTCGACGGCATCGACACCACCACACCGCTGTTTCACGCGTTGCTGGAAGAACCGGCAATCCAGTCAGGCGATTACACGATCCATTGGCTGGAAACCTGGCTTGAAAACAAGTTCGACTGATCCCCGGCCTGGCTGATGGCCCATGACGACACCCCGATACTGACCCCAGAGCTGCTTCTCAGGGCCTATACGATGGGGGTGTTTCCGATGTCCGAAGGGGCGGACAGCCAGCAGGTTTTCTGGGTTGACCCAACCGATCGCGGCATCCTGCCGCTTGACCGGTTTCACATCTCCCGCAGCTTGCGCCGCGCGCTTTTGAAACCCTGGTATCAGATCCGGGTTAATCACGATTTTGCGGGCGTGGTGGCGGCCTGTGCCGATCGCGAAGAAACCTGGATCAACCACGAAATCAGCGGTCTTTACCAGATGCTGCACCATATGGGATTTGCCCACTCGCTTGAGGTTTATGCCGAAGGTAAGCTTGTCGGGGGTGTTTATGGCGTGGTTCTGGGCGGGGCGTTTTTTGGTGAAAGCATGTTTTCCAGCCGGACCAATGCCTCAAAAATTGCACTGGCCTATCTTGTTGATCGCCTGCGGGTCGGGGGGTTTGTGTTGTTTGACACACAGTTCATCACCGAACATCTGAAGTCGCTGGGGGCGGTTGAAATCAGTCGGCAAGATTATCAGCAGCGCCTGAATGCAGCGCTGGACATCAGGGCCGATTTTTTGCGTCAATCGCCTGAAGATGTTTCGGCAAAAGGGATTTTGCAGCGCAACAGCCAGACATCGTAACGCGGGTGATCAAGGGCTGACAACGCCGGTGACGACGCAACCATCCAGCCGTCAAACCTGGGGCTGTCTTCGCGAATATCGCGGATCACCAGATAGGCGAACGCGTCGCTAGACGGATTTTCAACCGGATAGCGGCATTCCTTCAGCGTGATTTCCAGCCGCTTGAAAGCAACCGTTTCGCCCGCCGCGATGTTGATATCGACCAGTGCACCGTTGATCGTATCAAGCCCGCGCAAGACCGCACCGGTTGATGTCGCAACTTCAAGATCGGTTTGTTGGGCTGTGGCCAGCCCGCTGGTGGCGGCCCAAAGGATCAGGCCCGCCAGGAACGGCAGCCTCATTCGCCGCTGCCCCCGCCTGCGAATTTCATCAGCAAGGTGACAACACTGACGGCGCCCTGGGTGTCCTCAACCCGGTCGCCATGCGCCAGGTTATCCGGCGCGCCGCCGGGGACAATTTCCAGGAAATTGCCACCAAGCAAGCCTTCGGCGGATATCAGCGCCTGAGTGTCCGTCGCCAGTTCCAGATTGTCAGGAACAGTGAACTTGGCGACCGCCTGATAGGTTACAGGGTCCAGCGCCAAGGCTGTGACCGTGCCAATTTTGACGCCCGACATGCGCACATCGGTGCCAACTGTCACGCCTTGGGCCGATCTGAAATTGGCCACCAGTTCCATCGCCCCACCGGGGGTGGAAACTGCGGTTGACTGGGTCATGAAATAGACAAAACCAGCCGCGACAGCCATGACGATGCCGCCGATCAGGGTTTCCGTGGTGTTTTCTGCCATGTTCTGCCCTTTATCCGCTTATTCCGGCTGCCAAGCCTCATAATCACGGCGCGCAGTCGGGTGACTGCGGCGCTGTGACCCTGTCGGCACGTAAGCCAGGGCCGAGCCCGTCAGGTTTTCCTGATGCGGCTTTTCCCAGGGCTTATGCGCCAGAGGCGTCGTGCCGGGTGCATCGTCAAATGTGTGGTGCAGCCAGCCGTGCCAGTCCGGGGTGACGCGGCTTGCTTCGACTTCGCCATTGAAAATCACCCAGCGGCGTTTTGCGTCACGCGATTGGTAATAGATGTTGCCAGCCGCATCCTGTCCGACCTTCTGGCCTTTGCGCCAAGTGAAGATCTGAGTACCGATGGTCTGACCGTCCCACCAGGCAAACAGGCGTTTGATGAACTTCATGAAACTTCCTCCGGAACCGCTTGCCTCATATGGACCAGAACCATGCGGCAGGTCCAGTGCGATTAGCTGGCTGTGGCACTTTCTTCCTTGCGGTCGGCGTAAATCAGCAAAGGCTGCGCCTCGCCGGAAACGGCCTCTTCGTTGACGACAACCTCTTCCACGCCTTCAAGGCTGGGCAGGTCAAACATCGTGTCCAAAAGAATATCTTCCATAATCGAACGCAGCCCGCGCGCGCCGGTTTTGCGCGCAATCGCCCGCTTGGCGATGGCTTTCAGCGAGTCGTCGGTGAATTTCAGCTCCACCTCTTCCAGCTCAAACAGGCGTTGATATTGCTTGATCAGCGCGTTTTTTGGCTGCGACAGGATGGTGACAAGCGCCTCTTCATCCAGATCAGTGAGGGTTGCGATCACCGGCAAGCGGCCGACAAATTCCGGGATCAGGCCGAATTTCAGCAGATCCTCAGGCTCAAGCTCGCCAAACATTTCGCCGACGGTGCGGGCCGTTTCGTCTTTTACATCGGCACCAAAGCCGATTGCGCTGCCCTTGCCCCGCTGCGCGATAATTTTTTCCAGTCCGGCAAATGCGCCACCGCAAATGAACAGGATGTTGGTGGTGTCGACTTGCAGGAATTCCTGCTGCGGATGCTTGCGCCCGCCTTGCGGCGGAACCGACGCAACCGTGCCTTCCATGATTTTTAGCAAGGCCTGCTGCACACCTTCGCCCGACACATCGCGGGTGATTGACGGGTTGTCGGATTTGCGAGTGATCTTGTCGACCTCGTCGATATAAACGATGCCCCGCTGGGCGCGTTCGACGTTGTACTCCGATGCCTGCAACAATTTCAGGATAATGTTTTCAACATCTTCGCCAACATACCCGGCCTCGGTCAAAGTGGTGGCGTCGGCCATCGTGAACGGCACATCCAAGATGCGCGCCAGCGTCTGGGCCAGCAGCGTTTTGCCGCAACCCGTCGGGCCGATCAGCATGATATTGGATTTCGCCAGTTCGATTTCCGAGGATTTCGAGGCGTGGTTCAGGCGTTTGTAATGGTTGTGGACGGCCACGGACAGAACCCGTTTGGCGACTTCTTGACCGATGACATAATCATCCAGAACTTTGCAAATCTCAGCCGGTGTCGGCACCCCATCGGCGCTTTTGACCATCGAGGTTTTGGTTTCTTCGCGGATGATGTCCATGCACAATTCAACGCATTCATCGCAGATGAAAACCGTTGGCCCGGCAATCAGTTTGCGAACCTCATGCTGGCTTTTGCCACAGAACGAACAATAAAGCGTGTTCTTAGATTCGCCGCTACCTGAATTTGCCATAGGTCACCTTTGCCTTGCTCAATGGTTGTGCCGGGCTATTACAGCCTTCTTATTCTGTCGTTGCTGGCAGGTTATTGCAGAAACCGGACGCAGACAATTGAATTCCACGTCCGATTTTAGCAACTGATCTGCCGGGCGAAAAACCGGCACCGTTTAGGCCTCGGCCTCGCCCGAGGATCTGTGATCGACGATCTCGTCCACCAGACCCCAATCGCGGGCCTCTTCGGCGGTCATGAAGTTGTCCCGATCAAGCGCGTTTTCAACCTTTTTCAGGGGCTGACCGCAATGCTTGACGTAGATTTTGTTCAGCCGATCCTTCAGTTCTAGAATTTCCTTGGCGTGCAGCGCGATATCGCTGGCCTGGCCCTGGAACCCGCCCGAGGGCTGATGCACCATGATCCGGCTGTTGGGCAGGCTGAACCGCATGCCCTTTTCGCCCGCCGCCAGCAGCAACGATCCCATCGAGGCCGCCTGGCCAATACACAGGGTCGAAACCTTCGGCCGGATATACTGCATCGTATCATAAATCGACAGGCCCGAGGTCACGACCCCGCCCGGCGAATTGATATACATCGAAATTTCCTTGGACGGGTTTTCCGCCTCAAGAAACAGCAACTGGGCGACGATCAGGGTCGACATGCCGTCATGCACAGGGCCGGAGACGAAAATGATCCGCTCCTTCAGCAGGCGCGAGAAAATGTCATAGGCCCGTTCACCGCGGCTGGTCTGTTCAACCACCATTGGCACCAGGGTGTTCATGTAAACTTCTACTGGGTCTCTCATCCGACCTGCCTTTACGTTGCTCCTGCGGCCCTTCTTAGCTGCAAGGGTCCTAACCAAGTCTTAGTGGCGCGCGCGCGGGGGTGCAAGGGCGGTTGG
>CAYXXQ010000030.1:0-17520 GCA_964469075.1 uncultured Rhodobacter sp. | reverse complement strand
CCTTTGGTTGATGCCGGCATCCGCCAATTGCATATCACCGGGCGGATGCACAATCGGGTGCGGATGATTGCGGCCTCGTACCTGACCAAGCATTTGCTGACCCATTGGTCGGTCGGGCAAAAGTTCTTTGCCGATCACCTGACCGACTGGGATCCGGCATCAAACGCGCTGGGTTGGCAATGGGTTGCCGGGTCTGGCCCGGATTCAGCGCCTTACTTTCGGGTGTTCAATCCGGCGTTGCAGGCGCAGAAGTTTGACCCCAAAGGCAGCTATCGCAACCGCTATCTTGGCAACAGCAAAACCGCGCAGTTGTTTTATGACGCGATCCCCAGGCATTGGCAGATGCAAGCGTCGGGCGTCGCCCCAAAGCCTATCATTGATCTGGCAGCCGGGCGCGCACGCGCGCTTGCGGCCTATGCCGGGTTCGCTAAATCCGGATGAACGGCTGCAACAGGCGCGGGATCAGGGCGTTGAATTTCAAAGGGGCATCGGCAGCGGCCAGGCAGATGCAATCTTCGCCAAGATCCGCGATCGGGGTGTGGGTCAGATCATCGGTGCCAACCTCAACATCGCCTCGGGCAAAGCGGGCCACCTTGTCGGAAAACGAGCCCTGCAACACCAGCGTCAGCTCCAACCCCTCATGGCTGTGATCCGGCACGGCCTTGCCTGCGGGGATGAACAACAGCCGCGCAGTTGACGGCCCTTTGCAATCCAAGATCGCCTGCCGCACGCCCCCCCCGACCGAGCGCCATTTCACCTTGCCCGGGTCTTTGCCCGCAAGGTCCTGTAAAGGCTGCGGAAACACCCCGCCCAGCTTTTTGGCGGGCCGCACATCAGCGCTTGGGGGCGTGGCCGGTCCTTTGGCGATCAAGGCCAGCGTCGCGGCAAGCGCGCCTTCGTCAAGCGGCGCTTCCGGCAGGTTTTCCAGAACCGAACCACCAACCGCGTCAAGGCTTTCAACCTCAGCCCGGCAGCTGTCGCACATCGACAAATGACAAGCCACGACCAGGCTGAACGCCTCGGGCAGGGAACCGGCGGCATAGGCCGTCAGGACATTGGACGGGATATGGTGGGTAGCGTTCATTCTGTTCCCCTTTGAACCGGCGTCATGTCGCGGCGCAGACGTTCCAGTCCCAGTCGGATGCGGGATTTGATCGTGCCAAGCGGCAGATCAAGATTTGAGGCGATTTCGGCATGGCTAAGATCGCCATAAAACGCTTTTTCAATAATGTCGCGCTGCTTGGCGGGCAGCCTGTCGACCGCGTCGCGCAGCAGTTTCTGTTCCTGCGCCACCGCAATTTCCGCCACCGGATCGCCGGTGTTTTCGGCCCCCCAGGGCAGGTCTTCCGGCTCTGGCCGGTTTTGTTTGCGGATCGCGTCAAGCTGCTTGTTGCGCGCGATCGTGAAAATCCAGGTGGAGGCCCCGGCCTTCGCCGGATTGAACATATGCGCCTTGTGCCAGACGGTTGCCATCGCTTCCTGCATCGCTTCTTCGGCCAGGGTATCACTGCCGCCACATCGGATCAGATAGGCCTTCACGCGTGGCGCGAAATGCTGAAACAGCCGCGCGAAAGCCGCCTGATCCTGCGCCTGGGTGATCTGCTGAAGACAGCGCGCCCAGTTTTCCGCCTGTGGGTCAAATGATGTGATCTGACCTCTCCTGCGTGTCGGGTCAATTGCCGCCGCGACCGGAGGTGCCGGACGCGTGTTGTCAGGTGCAGAGGATAATATCTCAGGACGGGTCATGCAATTGATACGCGGTGATTTTGCATCTGGATCACAAATTAATTTTTGATCCGATTTGCGCCCGTCCTTCGTAAATCCCTCAGAACCGAAACCCGAAGGAAAACCAACAAAAGGGGCCATCCATTGCCGTTTGACTATTCACGATCCAGCCGCGTCGCCATCATTGGTGCCGGCATTTCCGGCCTGGGGGCGGCCTACCTATTGGCCCGCGATCACCAGGTTACCTTGTTTGAAGCGGCACCGCGTCTGGGGGGCCATGCCCGCACCGTTCTGGCCGGGCGCAATGGCGATGTGCCGGTTGATACTGGCTTTATCGTGTTCAACTATCACACCTATCCGCATCTGACCAAAATGTTCGCCGACCTCAACGTGCCGGTCAAGAAAAGCGACATGAGCTTTGGCGTCTCGATCGACAATGGCCGGATTGAATACGCGATGCAGGGGCTGCGCGCGATGGCGGCGCAATCGCGCAATCTGGCGCGGCCGCAGTTTTGGCGGATGATGAACGACATCCTGAAGTTCAACAAAAACGCGGCACATCTCGCGCAAGATCCCGATATGACGTTAAGCGAGTTGCTGGATAATCTGAACCTCGGCGACTGGTTTCGTCGCTACTATCTGCTGCCGATGTCCGGCGCGATCTGGTCCTCAACGCCCGAGCAGATGAAGAACTTCCCAGCCCGCGCGCTGGTGCAGTTTTTCCAAAACCATGCCTTGCTAAGCCACAACACCCATGACTGGTACACGGTCGACGGCGGCAGCATCCAATATGTGCGCCGGATTGAAACCTCCCTGCGGGCAATGGGCGGGCAGGTGCGGCTGAATGCCCGCGTCAAATCGGTCCGGCGGCATGAAAACGGCGTGTCGATCCGGGCCCAGTCCGGGATCTGGGAGGAGTTTGATCAGGTCGTCTTCGCCTGCCATTCCGACCAGGCCCTTGCCTTGCTTGAAACCCCGACCCTCCAGGAAAACAGCGTGTTGGGGCGCATTCGCTATCAGGACAACACCGCAGTTTTGCACAGCGATGTCGCACAAATGCCAAACCGGCGGCGGGCCTGGGCCTCGTGGGTTTACCGCACAACTGATCACGCGCCGGACCCCCGGATTGGCATCACATACTGGATGAACAACCTGCAAGGCATTGATATGTCAGATCCTTTATTCGTGTCGCTGAACCCAGCCGAAACCATCCCGGACGCGAAAATCTATGATGTGGCGCATTTCGCGCATCCGATCTTTGATCGCGACGCCCTTGCCGCGCAATCGGATTTGCGCGCGATGCAGGGGGCCAATCGCAGCTGGTACTGCGGCGCCTGGACCCGCCACGGGTTTCATGAGGACGGCTATGCCAGTGCCGTCACGGTGGCGGAGCGTCTGGCCTATGGAAAGCTGGTCGCATGAGGCCTGAACACCTGCGCGCAACCACCTGGCACAAACGGCATGGCGGCCCGGCCAATGCGTTTTCCTATGGCGTCGATTATCTGTTGTTGGCGCCTGAAAACATCCGGCAAACCCCAGTTCTGTTTTCCCACAACCGCCCCAACCTGTTCGCCTGGTATGACCGCGATTACGGCGGTGAACGCGGGCAGGGCAGGGGTGCGGCCTGGGTTCGGGAGGTGCTGGCAGAGGCTGGCTTAGATGCGGGCCAAGATCTGTCGATCCGGCTTTTGGCGCAGCCGCGTATGTTAGGCACGAAGTTTTCGCCAGTCAGTTTCTGGCTGATCACCGGGCCTGATGGCGCGTTGCTGGCAGCGATCGCCGAGGTTAACAACACCTTTGGGGAGCGCCACAACTACCTGTGCCACAAGCCAGGGTTTGCGCCGATCACGGCGGCGGACGAAATTTCGGCGCAGAAGCTGTTTCATGTCTCGCCATTTCAGCCGCGCGCGGGGGTGTACCGCTTCCGGTTTGATGTCAGCGACCAAAGCTTGCACATCCGCATTCACTTTCAGCACGCAACCGGCGGGCTGACGGCAACCCTTGGCGGCGACCGCCGTCCTTTGCGGTCGGCGGGTATTCTTGCCGCCCTGATCCGCCGCCCTTTCGGGGCGGTGCGGGTGCTGGCGCTGATCCATTTTCAGGCCCTGAAACTGTTTGCGAAACGGGCAGTGTTTTACAGACACCCGCCCCCTGATCCGAACACGGTCAGCCAGTAAGCCCGCTGATGACCTGCCTCTTTTTCATAGACTCGAAAGTCCCTCCCAAATGTTAAAAACCACACTTCTTATCCTGACCGGCCTGCTGATCGCGCTGATTGTGCGTTGGGGCTGGGGGCAGTATTTCTCCTTTCGCGCCCAGAGCATCAGCCACTATGCCGACCAGACCCCGGCCTTTGACATCCGTAAAACGCTTGCCGGGCCGATGGTCGCGGAAGGTGTGATCTTTGATTTTCGCGGGCGCGTCGCCTCGCGCTTTACCGCCCGGATGGACGGGGTGTGGCAGGGCAATGCCGGCACCCTGTCTGAGGCGTTCGTCTACAGCTCCGGCAAAACCCAGAGCAGGCACTGGACATTGGAGGTTTCCGAGAACGGCCAGATCACCGGCCTTGCGCCGGATATCATCGGCAAAGCCACCGGATGGCAGCGCGGGGCGGCGGTGGTTCTGAACTACCGCCTGCGTTTGCCCGCGCAATCCGGCGGGCACGTGATTGACGTGGTCGACTGGATGTATCTGACGGATAGTGGAACCATCCTCAACCGGTCAGAGTTTCGCAAATTCGGCTTTAAGGTCGGCGAAATGGTCGCAACCTTTCGTAAGACTGATTAGCATGGGGTTTACCAACAAAACCTATTGGCTAGTCGGGGCAAGCGACGGCATCGGGGCCGCCTGTGCCCAGGCCTTGGACCGGGCCGGGGCCAATCTGATTCTGACTGCGCGCCGCGAAACCAAGCTGGCCGATCTTGCGGCCACCCTGTCACGACCGGCGCGGATAATGGCTTGCGATGTGACCTGTCAGACCCAGGTTGTGATGGCCGCCAAAGAAGCCGGAGATATCGACGGCGTGATCTATATGGCGGGCGCATATTCGCCGATGACCGCGCTGGACTGGCAGGCTGAGGCGGTTGAAACGATGGTCGATGTGAACTTCCTTGGCGGGCTGCGGGTGATTGGCGCGACCCTTCCGGAAATGCTGCGCAAGGACCGGGGGCATATCGTGATCATCGGCTCGCTGGCGGGGTTTTGGGGTTTACCGGGGGCGGTTGGTTATGGTGCCAGCAAGGCTGCGATCATGCATCTGGCGCAGAACCTGCATGCCGATTTGAAAGGCACCGGGGTTAAGGTGCAGATGATCAATCCGGGTTCTGTCAAAACGCGGTTAACCCAAAAAAACACGTTTCGGATGCCGTTCATAACAACGCCCGACAAGGCGGCTGCGCAGATCGTCAAAGCGATGGCATCGCGCCGGTTTTCCTACAGCTTCCCGCGCCTGTTTGCGATGGCTTTCAAACTGCGCGCAGCACTGGCGATCCTGCGGGGGTGACGGCCCTGCGCAACCCCGCTGGCCGTTAAACGACGCTGGCGGATCCATGGGTTGTTCCCCGCAAAGCATCAAGCGCCGTTGGGTGCAGGGAAGGGCTTGAAAGCCCCTCCATCTTGCGGCTGGCGGCGATCAAATGGGTGGTCAAAGCAGCATCGGCATTCAGGAATTTCGCGATCGCGCCGTTCACCTGATCGACCCCTTCACGCATCGTCATCGACACCGGACGCAGGCTGGCCCGCAGCCAGACGCCGTCAATCGTGGCACTGATATGCGGCGCGATTTCGCTGGCCTGACCGGGCGGCGTGACCGCCTTCAACATGTCGACCAGATTGCTGTGGGTCCGGGCATAGATGATGTTCTGAATGCGCTGGATTTTCGCATTATAAGGCGATTCCGCACACAGGCTGATCCATGCATGGCAGACTTCCTTGCAGAAAAACGGCTCGGCGAAATTGCCAACGATAACCGCACTTAGGCGTTCCAGCGGCGTTTCGGCCTGGCGCAAAAGCCTGATCATGCCGTCATGCAGTTGCGCGTTGACCAGTCGCATCGCGGCTTCAAGTAAGGCGCTTTTGTCTTTGAAATAATGCAACAAAACACCTTTGGAGACACCGGCCCTTGCCGCCACCCGCTCCAGCGTTGTGGCCCGGATGCCTGACAGGACAAGCTCTTCAAATGTGGCTTTGCTAAGCTCGGCGCGGCGTCGGTCGCGGATGGATTTTCTGGGCACTTGGGGCGTCCTTGATCGAGTTTCCGCCAGTTTAGCCCAGTCCACGACAAAGAAAATACCGTTTGACATGAAAACTGACCAATGGTCTATTTTTTCGAATAACCGCGACAACCTGGGAGAATCGAATGAAACAGCTTTTGAAAGCTGCGGCCACATCGGCTGCGCTTGTGTTTGGCATGGCAACCGTCAGCGCACAGGCCGAGCCGATCAAGATCGCCGTCAACGAATGGACCGGCCAGCATCTTAGCGCCAATATCGCAGGTGCTGTGCTGAAAGAAATGGGATTTGATGTTGAATATGTGACCGCAGGGGCGGTGCCGCAATTTGTCGCCATCGCCGATGGCAGCTTGCATTTCAACCCGGAAATCTGGACCAACAATGTTGGCGATATCTACCCAAAAGCGGTGGAATCCGGTGGCATCGTCATCGCTGGTGAACTGGGGCTGGAGCCGAAAGAAGGCTGGTTCTACCCGCCTTACATGGAAGAGGCCTGCCCGGGCCTGCCGTCCTATCAAGCACTTTATGATTGCGCCCAGGCCTTTGCGGCGGCGGACACGTTTCCCAATGGTCGCCTGATCACATATCCGGCGGATTGGGGGACACGCTCCAAAGACCTGGTGGCCCAGCTTGGCCTGCCGTTTCAGCCGGTTGCCGGTGGCTCCGAAGGGGCGATGGTTGCAGAAATGAAAGCCGCTGTTGCGACCAAACAGCCGATGTTGATGATGTTCTGGCAGCCGCATTGGATGCATGCTGAGATTGATCTGAACCTGGTGGAGTGGGATCGCGAATCCGCTGATTGTGAATCCGGTCCGGCCCAGACCCGCGGCGATGCCTGCGGTTTTGCCCAGGCCAAAGTGAACAAGATCGTCAGCGGTGATTTTGCTGACAAATTCCCCAAAGCCTTTGCTTTCATTCAGAAATACACTCTGTCCAATGCTGTACAGAACGCTTTGATCAAGAATGTGGATCAGGATGGCATGTCTGTTGAAGACGCAGTTGCGGCCTGGATGGGTGCCAACAAAGACACCTGGCAAGCCTGGATGAACTAAGCCTTTTGGCCTGATTTCCAGCAGCATCCGCATTGGGTGCTGCTGGACTTTGACGTTACATAATGCCGGCCAGCACGGCTGCCCCGGCCCCAAGACCGGAGAATTCTGTGCCGCCATCCGCAAAGAAATCCGCAGACGTCAAACTGTCCTGTCGCAATGTCTGGAAAGTTTACGGCAGCAATCCGGCGCAGTTTTTCAGCGATGATCCCAGCGGCGAAAAGACCGCTGCCAAGGCTGACAGCCACGCAGATCTTATCCGCGAACAGAACCATATCGTTGCCGCTGCCAACGTATCTTTTGACGTTCATGTCGGTGAGATTTTCGTCATCATGGGGCTGTCGGGTTCCGGCAAATCGACGATGGTACGCTGCCTGTCGCGGATAGTTGAGCCGACCGCCGGGGAAATCCTGTTGGATGGGGAAAACCTGCTGAACGCCAGCCAGGCTGAGTTGATAGACTATCGCCGCCACAAGATGGGCATGGTGTTTCAGAACTTCGGCCTGATGCCGCATCTGACGGTGCTGGACAACGTCGCCTTTCCGCTTGAGGTGCAGGGCATCGGGCTGAAACAGCGCCGCGCCAAGGCCCAGGCGATGATTGATTTGGTCGGGCTGGACGGCCGCGAGGCCAGTTTCCCGCGTGAATTGTCAGGCGGGCAGCAACAACGGGTTGGGATCGCCCGCTCCCTCGCGGTGGAGCCTGAGCTTTGGTTTCTGGATGAGCCTTTCAGCGCGCTTGACCCGTTGATCCGCCGCCAGATGCAGGACGAGTTTCTGCGCCTGCAACGCGAATTGCACAAGTCTATCGTCTTCATCACCCATGATTTTCTGGAAGCGTTACGCATTGCCGATCGCATGGCGATCATGCGTGATGGTGCGATCGTGCAGATCGGTCGCCCGGTCGATCTGATCCTGAACCCTGCCGATGATTATGTGAAGGAATTCACCAATGACGTGCCCTGGGAAATGGTTCTGACGGCAGGCGATGTCGCCGACCCCAACCGCGCTTTCAAGCCCGGCATGGGCCATATCGCGGCCGAGACCACGCTGGCGCTTTTGCTGCCCTATCTGGCGGATCATGAGGCCGGGGTGATGGTGCGTGACAGTGACGGCCAGAACATCGGTGCGGTCAGCGCGCGGGATGTCGTGAAGGCCCTGGCAAGTGGCGTGCCAAACCCCGCCCAAGTCGACGCATGAGCGGTTTGCGAAAAGCCCAACCCCTGATCTGGCTGGGTTTGGCGGTGTTATCGCTGGGCCTATATCTGGCCCCGGAGGCACTGGGATTTCTGGTGAAATACCCGGCCAATTGGGTCTTGTCGCCGACCGAAGCGATGAACGGGGCCATGACCGCTTTCGTTGGCGTTTTTGGCCCCTTCTTCAAGGCCATCGGCTGGCTGTTGGAATGGCCGGTGAAGGCCGCGCAAGCGCTGCTGCATTTCCTGCCCTGGAGTGTGACAACCGCGATTTTCATCTTGCTTGGCTATTTTGCTTCCGGGTTCCGGCTGGCGATTTTTGTGGCCCTTGCGTTCGTTTACATGGCCTTGATCGGCTATTGGGATGAAAGCATGAACTCGCTGGCGATTGTGCTGATTTCCGTGCCGATGGCGGTTGGCACCGGCTTTGTTTTTGGGGTGCTTGGCTTTTATTCCAAGCCCGCGCGCCGGATCATCATGCCCAGCCTGGATCTTCTGCAAACCATCCCGGCATTTGCCTATTTGCTGCCGATCCTGATCCTGTTTGGCTTTGGCACGACGGTTGGACTGGTCGCCTCGGTCCTTTATGCGTTCCCGCCGATGGTGCGCAATACCATCCTGGGGTTAAAGGCTGTGCCTGCCGAGATTATCGAGGCTGGCCTGATGTCGGGCACGACCCCAAGACAGCTTTTCCTGAAGGTGCGCCTGCCAGCGGCGCAAAAGCAGATGTTGCTGGGGGTTAATCAGGCAACGATGGCGTCCTTGTCGATGGTGATTATCGCCTCCATCATTGGCGGCACCAACGATATCGGCTGGGAGGTTTTGTCGACCATGCGCAAGGCACAGTTCGGGGAAAGCCTGCTGGCCGGATTTGTCATCGCCCTGATCGCAATGGCGCTGGATCGGATCACGTATGGCTTTGCCACGCGGCAGGCCTCGCTGGTGCGGCCCAAGGTCAGCCCCTGGCTAGTCGGGCTTGGCTTCGTTGCGGCTATCGCCATGCTGGCGGCTTTGCTTCCGGGCATGCAAGTTTGGCCCGGTGACTGGATCTGGGCACCTGCGGCGGCCATGAACCAGGCGCTTGAAAGCCTGGTTATCAATGGCCGCGAATGGATTGATCTGCTGAAGAACACCGCCTTCTTTTATGTCATGCTGCCGATCAAAATCGGTCTCGCGAAATCCGTCAGCCCCTATACTTGGGGCTTTGCGATGACCCCGATGTTGACGGCGGGCTATGCGGTGATGATCCTGCTGCTGTCGGCCGTTCTGGTCTGGAAATCGAAACCCGGCCTTGCGGTCTTTGTGGTGGTGTGGGGGGTCGTGTCTTATATCGGGCTGACCAATATGCCTTGGATCGCGCTGTTTGCGCTGATCAGCTTTGCCGCTTACTCCACAGCCGGGCGGGCAACCGCGATTGGCACGATGCTTGGGCTTGGTTTTCTGATCCTGTCGGGGATCTGGCCGCAATCGGTCTTGTCGCTGTATCTTTGCGGCGTTGCCGTGGCGATCTCGTTTCTGTTGGGGACGATGCTTGGCATTTGGGCGTCGGAAAACCGCGTTGTCTCAGCCATTACGCGTCCGATCATGGACACGCTGCAAACCATGCCGCTTTTCGTGATCCTGATCCCGTTTGTCATGGTGTTCAAAATCGGCGAATTCACAGCCCTGCTGGCGGTGATCGCCTATTCCATCGTGCCTGCGATCCGCTACACCGAGCACGGCTTGCGCAACCTGCCGCAAGAGGTGATGGAGGCGGCCCAGACGATGGGCTGCACCCGGATGCAACTGTTGTTCAAGGTCAAGCTGCCGCTGGCGCTGCCTGCGGTGATGCTGGGCCTGAACCAGACCATCATCTATGGCATCGGCATGCTGGTGATCGCCGCCCTTGTTGGCACCAATGGGTTGGGTCAGCAGATCTATATCGGCCTTGGCAATGGTGATTTTGGGGTTGGGATGACGGCGGGCATCGGCATGGCGATCATCGCGATGGTGGCCGATCGAATGACCCAGGCCATCAGCCGCAAAAAGCAAATCGCCTTCGGGCTTCAGGCGCAGCAGATCTGACGCAAAACGCTTTAGTGATAGGTTCGCTGTTGAATAGGTGTCGCCTGAATGCTGGCGCGCAGGGCGTCGATGAAAATGGCTTCGGCGCGGTTCAGGCGTTTTCGGGGATTGACCACCAGATAAATATCCACCGCCGGGGGGGCCTTGTAAGGCGGCAGCCGCCAAAGCAGGCCGTTTTCAACATCGCGTTTGACGACATGGACAGGCATCGGCCCGATCCCGAGGCCGCATTGGATCATCCGCCGGACCTCCTCCAGATGTGAGGATTGGCCGACGACCCTTTGCTGCAACTCATACTGCTGACGCAACAGGGCGACGGGGCGCAAGGCGTCGTTCAGATCGTCCGTGTCAAACGACACCGCATCAAGGTTCTTAAGATCGCGCAGCTTCAGGTCGGATTTGCCAAACAGCGGATGCGGCGGGCCGCAGTAAAAGCCAAAAAACTCCCGATAGATCACCTCATAATCAAGTTCGAGCAGGCGGCGGTTCATCAGGCAAATCCCAAAACTCGCGGATTTTTCCTGCACCTGAGTGGCGACATCGGCACTTGAGGCCGTCTTGATCGAATAGGTGGTTTTCGGGTGGGCCTGATGGTGCTTGGTCAATAGGTCATCCAGCATCGGCGTGATCACGTGGCTGGCTAGAAGGATCTTCACCTCGCCCGAGATTTCCTGCTGGGCGGAGGTGACGATTTCCTTCAGCCGCGAGACCCCGGAATAAATGTCGACGCATTCACGGTAAAGGTTGCGGCCCTCGGCGGTCAGCCGGAACGCGCCGTGGCCACGCTCGATCAAGCGGCTACCGATTTCGGCCTCAAGGCGTTGCAACGCCAGGCTGACGGCGGGCTGGCGGCGCAACAGGCGGTTGGCCGCACGGGTGATGCTGCCCTCGTCAACGATCACGACAAACGTGCGCAACAGGTTCCAGTTCAGATTGGTGACGAACCGGTTGCTTTTGGAACTTACCATTAATTTCACCAATGTTCTTTATTCACATTATCAATTTCAACAATTTTGCATAGCTGTGCAATAGTCAAGAAACTTCGGATAAGTCCGAAGCTGACCACGGGGGGAACGGGTATCGCATGTCGGATACTGTGAAGGAGTTTGACAGGCGTCCGTGGGTCTTGTTGGCGCCATCCTTGCTGGCGATCATCGCCCTTGTTGTGATCCCGATGTCGTTCATTCTGGTCTATTCGTTCTATGAAAACATCGACCTCGCGGTGGACCGCGTGGCGTTTCAGTTTGGCAACTGGCAGGAACTTCTGACCGACGGATATTACCACATTGCGATCTGGAAAACCTTGCGGCTGTCGGTGATTGTCACCGTTCTGTCGGCGGTGCTGGGCTATATCCCGGCCTACTTCATCGCGATGACGAAGTTCCGGCATAAATGGCTGCTGCTGTTGCTTTTGATCCTGCCGTTCTGGGTCAGCTTCATCATCCGCACCCTCAGCTGGATCCATATTCTGGGCAATCAGGGCGCTTTGAACGGCCTGTTCACCTGGCTTGGCCTGACCGACCAGCCAATAGCGATGATGTTCAACGAATTCGCGGTGATTTTGGGGTTCGTGCATGTGTTCCTGCCCTATATGATCCTGAACGTCTATGTCAGCCTTGAGGGGATTGACGCCAATCTTGAACCCGCTGCCCGCACCCTGGGTGCAACCCCCTGGCAGGCGTTTCGCGAGGTTACGTTGCCCTTGTCGGCCCCCGGCCTGGCGGCTGGAGGCTTGCTGGTGTTCGTGCTGACCGGCGGCAGTTACGTTACACCGCTGATCCTGGGGGGGCCGAATGATTTCATGTTCGGCAACCTGATATACGACGCTGTTGTGAGTGAGCTGAACTGGCCAATGGGTGCCACCTTGTCCTTCACTTTGCTGGTGCTGCTGGGGGCGGTAGTCGTAATCTACAGCCGCTTCATGGGCATGAACCAGCTGTCCAAAGCGTTCAGTTAGGGGATCGGTATGCGCGCTTGGGGATGGATCCGGCTTTATGCCATTCTGGTCTACCTGTTCATGTTTTCACCGATCGCGGTGGTTCTGCTGCTGGCGTTCAACAACTCGCAATTCGGCGGTTTTCCGATCGACGGCTTCAGCCTGCGCTGGTTTTACAAACTGGCCGAGAACGAGGCGATCATCCGCGCCTTCAAGACCTCAATGTCGCTTGGGGTGCTGACCGCACTTGTGTCGACGACCATCGGCGTTTTGGCGTCGCTGGCGCTGGTGCGGTACAAGTTTCGCGGCAAGGATCTAATCACGACGGTGCTGATTTCGCCCGTGCTGGTGCCTGAAACCGTGCTGGCCGTGGGCCTGCTGATCTTTCTGCGCTGGCTGCATATGCCGCGCTCCTTTGGGCTGTTGCTGGTGGGACATTCGATCATCGCGCTGCCGTTTGTCGTGCTGGTGGTGCAGGCGCGGCTGGTCGGCATCAAGCGCGAATTTGAAGAGGCGGCGCTTAGCCTCGGGGCAAACCCGGTGCAGACTTTTTTTCAGATCACCCTGCCGCTGCTGTTGCCGGCGGTTTTTGCCGGGGCGCTGTTTGCCTTCACCATTTCCTTTGACAACATCACGGCCACAATATTCTGGCGCCCATCGGGGATGGAAACCGTACCGACGCAAATCTTTGGCATGCTGCGCCATTCCGTCAGCCCTGAGATCAACGCGCTGGGCTTTGTCATGATCGTCATCACCGTCGGCCTGCCGCTGCTTGCAGGCGGATTGGCGCGCTATTTTTCCCGCAAGAAAATCTAACCAAAACTTCAACAAGGAGAGACCGATGAAAAAGACAGATAGCACAAAGCGCTACGAAATGCTGCGCGAAAGAATGGGCAATGGCGGTGTCGACCGGCGCTCGTTCATGGGATTGCTGGGGGCCGCCGGGATCACCGCCGGTCTGACCGGTGGCATCATGACCACGATGGCCACACAAGCACGCGCCGCTGGCACGTCGCTGCATTTTGAAGGCTGGGGCGGCGTCGTCAGCGAAGCCCTGCGCAAACACGCGTTTGCACCTTACGAGGCCGCGACCGGCAACACCGTGGTCGACGCGACCTTCGGGGGCGAAAACGAAGTGCTGACCAAGGTGAAGGCCGCAGGCAACACTGATGGTCACAATATCCTGCATTCCTCGGGCGTTAGCTGGTACAAGCGCTGGGTTGATGCCGGGTATGGCGTGTCGCTGAACGAGGCAAATATTCCAAACATCGCCAACGTGATGACCTCGATCATCGACCCGTTCCGGGCCATTACACCTGACAGCCTGTCGGCGGTCCCGTACGATTATGGCACCACCGGCATCGCCTACAACACTAAATATGTCACCAAGGAAGAAGCTGAAGCGCTTGGCGCGAACTTGCTGCTGAAGAAGGAGCTGAAGGGCAAGATCGGCGGCTGGGGAGGCGACTGGGCCAACCGTGCCTGGTATGGCGCGTTGCAGTCGGGTCAGGATCCAAACGACATTCAGGATTGGGATGCGATCTGGGACAAAGCCCGTGAGCACCGCGATCTGGTGCTGAAATACTGGGGTTCGGGTGCCGAGTTGATGGACCTTCTGGCCAAGGAAGAAATCTACGTGACCGAGGCCTGGTCCGGCCGGGTTGCAGCACTTCAGGCGCAGGGGCATCCGATTGCCTATATGGATCCGCCCAATGGTCTGGCCTGGATGGAAAGCATGTTCGTTCTGAAAGGCTCGCCGATGGCGGAGGCCGAGGAACTGCTGAACTTCATGCTTGATCCGGCAACTGCGATTGCGGTCGCTGAGGGGCAGAAATACCCGTCCTCGCTTGATCCGACCAAGGTTGAGATGACCGATATGGTCAAGGCCCTTCCTGCGTTTGATCCGACCGGGAAGCTCGAGTCGCTTGTGTTCCGCGATCCGGTCAAATGGGCGCCTTATGAAAAAGAGCAGACCAAGCAGTGGAACCGCGTTTCTAAAGGCGGCTGATCCATCGCAAAAGATTAGGGCGGGCCGCATTTCACGGCCCGCCCTGTCCTGAACTTTCCTGGCACAGGTCCGCAAATGGCGCGCGTTGAACTTAAGAACATCCAGAAATCCTTTGGTCTGGTCAAAGCCGTCCGGGACGTGGACGTGACCTTTGAAGAAGGGTCTTTCACGACTTTGCTGGGGCCGTCAGGCTGCGGCAAAACCACGATTTTGCGGATGGTCGCCGGGCTGGAGGCCCCGACCAGTGGCGATATCATGGTCGGCGGCAATCGGGTCAATGACGTGCCGATCCACAAGCGCAATCTGGGGCTGGTGTTTCAGAACTACGCCCTGTTTCCACACCGTACCATTGGCGAAAACATCGCCTTTGGCCTGAAATATCGCGGTGTGTCAAAATCCGACGCGGGCGTGAAAGTCAAAGAGGCGCTGGATATCGTCCGCCTTCCCGGCGTTGAAGATCGCTACCCAAGCCAGCTGTCCGGTGGCCAGCAACAGCGTATCGCCTTGGCGCGGGCCATCGTGATCGAACCCGATGTCCTGCTGCTGGATGAACCACTGTCAGCGCTTGACGCCAATTTGCGCGAAGACATGCGGGTGGAGCTTAAGGCGATCCAGCATCGGATCGGTGTCACCTCGATCTTTGTGACGCATGACCAGTCTGAAGCCCTTGCAATGTCTGACAAGATCATCGTGATGAGTGCCGGTCGGGTCGAACAGATCGGCGCCCCGGAAGAGGTTTACAACAACCCCGCCAGCGAGTTTGTTGCGAATTTCCTGGGCGCATCCAACATCCTTGACGTGTCAGTCAGCGGTTCGGACAGCACTTCAATCGCGCTTGACGCGCCCTATTTTGGCACCATTGCCGTACCCCGCGACCGGGCCGTCAATTTGGGCACGGCAAAATCCGGCAAGCTGGTGATCCGGGCTGAAAAACTGCGCCTGACCAACGCGGCCGTTGACGATAACGCAATCAGCGCCAAGGGCGTGGTTGAAGCGGTGGACTATCAAGGCCAGGTCGCGCGGTATTTCGTGCGCATTGGTGATCGGCAGTTTCAGGCGATGAACATGATCGAAGGCCGCCCATTTGACATGGGGGCAGAGGTCACGATCAAGATCAATCCCGAAGATTGCGCCGTCCTTCCGGCTGAAGGCTAAAGACATGACCAGCAGGCTTTTCTATCAATCGCGCCTGATCCGCCCGGAACTTGATCGCGCCGAAGGCATCTATATGTGGGACAAGGCTGGCAAGCGCTATCTTGATGGGTCATCCGGCGCGATGGTCAGCAATATCGGCCATTCCAATCCGGCGGTTCTGGCGGCGATGCGCCGTCAGATGGACAAGTCGACCTTTGGCTACCGGCTGCATTTTCAGACCGAAGCCGGTGAAGCGCTGGCGGAAAAGACCGCGTCCTTGGCCCCTGTGGGGCTGGAGCGGGTGTTTTTCGTTTCAGGCGGCTCGGAAGCGGTGGAAAGTGCGATCAAACTGGCCCGGCAATACGCCCTGACCCAAGGCGAGGCGCAGCGCTTCAAGGTGATTTCGCGCATGCCCAGCTATCACGGCTGCACCTTAGGCGCGCTGGCGATCACCGGCTATGCGCCAATGACCGCGCCGTTTGACCCGATGATGCAGCGGATGCCAAAAATCCCCGCGCCGCGCGCTTATCTGGACGGGCTTGACCCGGATGATCTGACAACCGGGCTGCATTATGCCGACTTGCTGGAAGCGAAAATTCTTGAGGAAGGCCCCGAGACGGTTCTGGCCTTTATCGTTGAACCGGTCGGCGGGGCTTCGACCGGCGCGCTGGTGCCGCCGGCGGGCTATATGCAGCGCATTCGGCAGATTTGTGACCAGTACGGCGTCTTGCTGATCCATGACGAGGTGATGACCGGCGGCGGTCGCACCGGGCGGTTTTTTGGTGCCGAACATTGGGGCGTTGTGCCTGATCTGATCACCATTTCAAAGGGTTTTGGCGGCGGTTATGTGCCGCTTGGGGCGATGATCGCACGCGAGGATATCGTCGAAAGCGTTCTGGATCATGGCGGTTTTGTCCACGGCTTTACCTATGCCGGCAATCCGCTGGCCTGTGCGGCCGGTCTGGCGGTGATTGGCGAGATTGAACGCCAGGGCATGATCCCCCGCGCGACCGAGATGGGCGATCTGCTGAAATCACGGCTGAAAGCTTTGATGAACCGCTATCCGTTTATCGGCGATGTGCGCGGCAAGGGCTTGCTGCTTGCCTTTGAACTTGTATCGGATCGCGTCACAATGGCGCCTTTGCCGCGTGCGATGCAGGCCCACAGCAAACTGGTGGAAATCGCCTATGAAAACGGTTTGATCATCTATTCCCGCCGCACCCGTGGCGGCTATGAGGGTGATCATTTTCTGGTCTGCCCGCCCATGATCATCACCCAGGACGGCATTGACGAGATCATCGCCAACCTGACCCTGTCGCTGGACCAATTCGCCCGTGAAAACCGGCTTGGCGATGGCGCATCCGCATGAATGCTGTGACCACGCGCCTTGCCTTACCGAAAGACGCGGCTGACATTGCCAGGATGCTGGCGCTGTTGGCGCAGGATCTGGGGGACGGTGATGTTTTTTCGACCACACAAGCGACGATCCAACAGCACGGCTTTGGCCCCGAGCCGATGTTCCATACGTTGATTGCTGAAATAGCCGGTCAAAGCGTCGGCCTGGCGCTGTTCTTTCGGCATTTTTCAACCACTCGGGCGCAGCCAGGCGCCTATGTGCAGGACTTGTGGGTCGCCAAAGACGCGCGCGGCAACACAGTCGGGCAAGACCTGCTTGCCGCCGTCGCCCGGTATGGCGGGGCGCATTGGGGTGCGGCCTATATCTCGCTGGCGGTGCATGCGGGTAACGCGCGGGCGGCACAGTTTTACCAGCGGTTAGGCTTTGAAGTACATGCGAATGATCGGCCATTGACGCTGAAAGGTCCGGCGTTTCAGGACTTCTTGAACAAGGGCGCAGATACGCAATGAGGTTTCAGGACAAAACCACCACGATCAAAGCGGCGATTGCCGAAATCCCGCACGGGGCCAGCGTGATGCTGGGCGGGTTTGGCGTGCCCGGCACACCGTTTTGCCTGATCGACGAGCTTGTCAGGCAGGGGCAAACAGGTCTGACGATCATCAAGAACGATGCCAATGAAACCGGTATGGGCGTCGATCATCTACTGGAAAACGGCCAGGTCGCACGCCTGATTACCACCCATATCGGCCTTAATGCGCGGGCGATCAAGATGATGAACTCAGGCGATCTGATGGTTGAGTTTTGCGCCCAGGGCATCCTGGCC